>NZ_JAGKRH010000321.1:0-472 GCF_017939245.1 Aeromonas sp. PrichA-15
TTTACGATTGATCTCAGAGCGAGTTTCTTCGACAAGGGTAAGGTGTTCAATCAACGTCATAGCGCGTGCCTCCTGCATGGAGACGCGATTAGATCACAGACGATCTGCCTGTTCAAATTTCATTAACAAAGTGCGATCCCGCCCTGATACAAACATCGAGAGATCAATTATCGTAAGGGCTGGATAAAAATCGTATATCACCGTCATTTAGATGAATATTAATGGACGGTAAACATCACGAATCTTTGCCAACTAGTCAATCGCTAAAGTACTGTCAGCTTTTAACTCTCCCTGCACTAAAAATAAAAAAACCACCCGCATAACGGGTAATGCCGATCAGTTAAGGATCCATTGACCGATCCTCAGGCTGTGTAAGAATCCGAAACTCCTTGTTGGGTTTCGGATTTTTTTATGCGTATCGACCAAGCTCTCGACTTCATTCACGCCTGTCCTCCCGGAAAGTTTGAGTCCC
>NZ_JAGKRH010000322.1:0-505 GCF_017939245.1 Aeromonas sp. PrichA-15
AATGAGCTCAACGAGCGCCCGTTCAAGCAGCTGCCCGGTAACCGACGCGAGGCGTTTGAGCAGTTGGACCGCCCGGCACTGGGGTCACTACCGGTGCATCCCTATCGCTATGTCGCCATCAAAACGGTCAAGGTCAACATCGACTATCACGTCAGCTATGAGCAGCACCATTACTCGGTGCCGCACCAGTATGTGGGTCAGCAACTGGAGCTCCATGCGGGCGATACCCTGCTTCAGGTCTATCACCAGCAACAGCTGGTCGCGAGCCATCCGCGTAAAACCATCCCGGGGATGAGCACACTCCCTGAGCACATGCCGGAACGTCACAGCAAGCAGCAACGCTGGACGCCAGGGCGTCTTAAGCAGTGGGCTGCCGACATCGGACCGGGCACCTTGTGCTGGGTTAGCGAACGGCTGGCAGAGAAAGCCCATGCCGAGCAGGCATACCGACTCTGCCTGGGACTGCTGAGTCTTAGCCGGGAGTATCCGCCATCACGAGTCGAAG
>NZ_JAGKRH010000323.1:0-854 GCF_017939245.1 Aeromonas sp. PrichA-15
TAATCGCAGCTTCAAGGATTACGACGACATCCTTGATGCCTGCACATCGGCCTGGAAGCACTTTATTGCCGATGTGGAGCGGGTGATGTCACTTTGTAGCCGAGATTGGATAAAACTGACCTAATGTTTAATCCGATTGGTATTAGTGGCATAACGGACGCAGAGACGGACAAAGTCCGGCTCAAGCACAAGGGACAACAGAGCGGGATCGAGTTGCCAGTGGCAAGTCGCAGCCCTGGTGGTTGCCTCTTGTTTCCTGAGCTCTTATCCAGACGCCAGAAAGCAAAAAGGCCTTCCCGTCAGGGAAGGCCTTTCAATTTAGTGGCGGAGCGGACGGGACTCGAACCCGCGACCCCCGGCGTGACAGGCCGGTATTCTAACCGACTGAACTACCGCTCCGCATTCGGTTAGCTTTCGCTAAATCATTTGCTGCTTGTTTGTGAGGTGTCATCCTCGCAGCCGGTCATGTCTTTCACATCACCGTTTAATTGGGTGCCTGGCAGTGTCCTACTCTCGCATGGCGAATGCCACACTACCATCGGCGCTACAGCGTTTCACTTCTGAGTTCGGCATGGGATCAGGTGGTTCCACTGCGCTATTGCCGCCAGGCAAAATCTTAATCCAGAAAGCTGACGTGGATAACGACTTCGCTAGTTTGCGTTGTCATTACCACTGAATTTGAGTAGTTCGCTCATTCGCTACAAGGCCCAGAACACTTCTTGGGTGTTGTATGGTTAAGCCTCACGGGTAATTAGTATGGGTTAGCTCAACGTATCACTACGCTTACACACCCCACCTATCAACGTTGTGGTCTCCAACGGCCCTTTAGGACCCTCAAGGGGTCAGGGATGACT
>NZ_JAGKRH010000324.1:0-293 GCF_017939245.1 Aeromonas sp. PrichA-15
TTCTTCGCCATTTAAGGCGTTATCCCCAGTTTTTAGTGAGATCTCTCCCACTGACGTATCATTTGGTCCGCCCGAAACAGGTTGGCCAGCGTGAATAACATCGCCAGTTGGTTATCGTTTTTCAGCAACCCCTTGTATCTGGCTTTTACGAAGCCGAACTGTCGCTTGATGATGCGAAATGGGTGCTCCACCTTGGCCCGGATGCTGGCTTTCATGTATTCGATGTTGATGGCCGTTTTGTTCTTGCGTGGATGCTGTTTCAAGGTTCTTACCTTGCCGGGGCGCTCGGCGAT
>NZ_JAGKRH010000325.1:0-1062 GCF_017939245.1 Aeromonas sp. PrichA-15
ATGTTTGATTTCGCTCATATTAGAACATGAAAAACCAATAAACGAACATTTCGTGAGAGAAATGTGATCGCGATTGTTTTCACAATGCTAAAAATGCTGCCAGTCGGTGACGGCCTGGCAAGGCTAAGGTCTGCCGGAAACAGCCACTTCGGGCAGGGAGGAGAACAAGGTGTCCCGGATGGGGGCGCCCCCATGAAGCAAGGTGATGAACGCGATGGCGTGAATCCCTCGCAGGCGCCTAGCGTCGGTGCAAACCTGGCGCCCGAGTGCGGGGGCAACATCAGGGGTCAAAGAAGGAGTGTCAGCGCCAGGAACTGGCCTCTTAGGCGCCGCAAGGGAGACGCCGCAGGCCGGGAGGGGGCAGGAAAAAAGCGGCCGCCCCGAGGCGGCCTGATGCCTGTGCGGGGAAGCTCAGCAGATATGGCAGGCGATCTGATGCTGGGACATCAGTCGCATCAGCTTCTCCGGCGGCTCCTGATCCGTGAACAGGGCGTGGATCTGGTTGAGGTTGCCGAGGTTGACCATGGCGTTGCGGCCAAACTTGGTGTGGTCGGCGGCCAGGAACACCTGGCGGGAGTGGGCGATGATGGCCTGAGCGATCTTCACCTCGTGATAGTCGAAATCGAGCAGGGAGCCGTCGCTGTCGATGCCCGAGATGCCGATGACGCCGTAGTCCATGCGAAACTGGCCGATGAAGTCGCGGGTCGCCTCCCCGACAATGCCGCCATCCCGGTTGCGAATTTCACCGCCGGCGATGATGACGGTGAAGTCATCCTTGGCGGTCAGGATGCTGGCGACGTTCAGGTTGTTGGTGACCACGCGCAGCTCCCGGTGGTCGAGCAGCGCCCGGGCGATGGCCTCGGTGGTGGTGCCGATGTTGATAAAGAGCGACGAGCCGTCGGGGATGTTGGCGGCCACTTCCCGGGCGATGCGCTCCTTCTCCTTGAGCTGCATCACCTTGCGGGCACTGTAGGCGGTGTTGACGGTGCTCGAATGCAGTGAGGCCCCGCCGTGATGGCGCCGGATCTTGTTCTGTTCGGCGAGATCGTTGAGATCCCGGCG
>NZ_JAGKRH010000325.1:1263-2614 GCF_017939245.1 Aeromonas sp. PrichA-15
CAATGCTGTTCAGATAAGCACTTTTTTGACTGATTATTCATAAATTGGATTTGAGTTGAGGGGGCAAGGCTGTGTCCAGTCGATCTTCCTCCAGCCTTTATCCAGCGGGGCTTGCAATAGAAAGAGGGAGGCATCATGCCTCCCTCGCTTTTTTGTCCTGATACTACGTGGACTGGAACTCAAATTCTCTTAAGTGAACAGCATTGCCGGCAGGTGCGGGGCCTTTGGCAGTGTACCTGATCCCTTTTCCAATCGATAAGGGCAGGATCACGTTTTATGCCTTATGGGCAGCCGCCTTGGCGGCAATCGACTCGTTCTCGTGCTTGAGGGTCATGGCCAGCAGGATGATGGAGAGCACGCAGGAGACGGTGAGCACCATAAAGCCGCCGTCCCAGCCGAAGTGGTCAACGGTGTAGCCCAGCATGGCGTTGGCCGCGACCGCGCCACCCAGATAACCGAACAGGCCGGTGAAGCCCGCCGCGGTACCGGCCGCCTTCTTGGGCGCCAGCTCCAGGGCGTAGAGACCGATCAGCATGACGGGGCCATAGATGAGGAAGCCGATGGCGACCAGGGCCATCATGTCGATGGTCGGGTTCCCCGCCGGGTTGAACCAGTAGACCAGCACGGAGAGGGTCACCAGCACCATGAACAGGATGCCTGCCGGGGCACGGCGGCCCTTGAACATCTTGTCGGAGATCCAGCCGCACAGCAGGGTGCCCGGGATCCCCGCCCACTCATAGAGGAAGTAGGCCCAGGAGGAGTGATCCACGCTGAAGTCCTTGGCCTCTTTCAGATAGGTGGGCGCCCAGTCCAGCACGCCGTAACGGATGAGGTAGACGAAGGCGTTGGCGATGGCGATATACCAGAGCAGCTTGTTGTGCAGCACGTACTTCATGAAGATCTCCTTGGCGGAGAACTCCTGCTCGTGGCTTTCGTTGTAATCCTTCGGGTAGTCGTTCTTGTACTCCTCGATGGGGGGCAGACCGACCGATTGCGGGGTATCGCGCATCACGAAGAAGGCAATCACCGCGATGGCCGCCGCCGCCGCCGCAGGCACATAGAAGGCGCTGCGCCAGTCGTTGAACCAGCCCATGCCGAGGATGAACAGGGGGCCTATCATGCCGCCGCCCACGTTGTGGGCCACGTTCCAGACCGAGACGATCTCACCCCGCTCCTTCTGTGACCACCAGTGCACCATGGTGCGGCCGCAGGGGGGCCAGCCCATGCCCTGTGCCCAGCCGTTCAGGAACAGGAGCACGAACATGATGCCAATGCTGGAGGTAGCCCAGTGCATGGTCCCCATCATGAACATGATGCCTGCCGAGAGCAGCAGACCGGCGGAGAGGAAGTA
>NZ_JAGKRH010000326.1:0-652 GCF_017939245.1 Aeromonas sp. PrichA-15
GTGTGTGCTGGTGGCCGTGGCTCAGGTGTGACTACTCCAATCCGGCTTGTCATTACTACCGTGGTTGACGTAGGCCCCGACAATTACCCGTTGCCACTCACCGACCGGCTGACCCGCTGCATTACAGGCGCAGCGAAAGCGGGCGAAGTTAATCTCTCGTGGCAGGTGCTCACGCATATCCCGTGGACTGACAAAGAGCGTGGTCTTGTGCAACACAGGGTTGGGGGCCACCAGCGGGCCACCAATACGTCGCCCCTCCACATCGTGGGCATAGGCAAAGCCCGGCAGCATCAACTGCTGACTGATGAGCTTGGCAAGCCCTGAGTGAGCACACATGGCCTCCGCTACGGAGGCCTGGCTAAAGCTGTCGTTGAATTCGATCATGGGTGTTTCTCCTTTTCCTCCGGTGAACGGTAAGCAGCTGCCAGCAGCGCAAACTGTTCGACCAGATAGCTGATACTGATGCCCAGTTCATCGCTCACCCCATCCCCTAGACGGTGATGCAGGTGTGCCATGTCATCGGCGACACGTTGGGCTAGGTGGGCCATTGAACTCGGTGGCGAGCTTGCCACTGTCAGGGTGATGTAGAGATCCATCACATCTCTCCCCAGGGTGCTTGCTCCCACAGTGACAGCCGGGTCAGCACGTCTTG
>NZ_JAGKRH010000327.1:0-16435 GCF_017939245.1 Aeromonas sp. PrichA-15
AGCCAAGATCCAGCGGCTGCACTCACATATCGCCAATACCCGCCGCGATTACCTTCACAAGGTCACAACGACTATCAGCAAAAACCACGCGATGATCGTCATTGAGGATTTGAAGGTTGCCAGCATGTCAAAATCAGCAGCGGGCATGACCAGTCAGCCGGGGCGCAACGTCCGGGCAAAATCAGGGCTGAATCGTTCGATATTAGATCAGGGCTGGTTTGAGCTGCGCCGCCAGCTCGAATACAAGCAGGCATGGCGAGGTGGTCAGGTGTTGGCGATAAACCCGGCCTACACCAGCCAGCAGTGCGCCTGTTGTGGGCATACTGCGAAGGATAACCGCCAGACGCAAAGCCAGTTTAAATGCGCTGCGTGTGGTTATGAGGCGAACGCCGATGTGAATGGCGCTCGCAATATTTTAGCGGCGGGACACGCCGTTTTAGCCTGTGGAGGCGCGGTGCAATCAGGCCGCCCGATGAAGCAGGAACCCGGTACTGCGCGAGCAGCTATCACCCAGTAATGGGAATCCCCCTCCTGTGACGCGAAGCGCTAAGGTGGGGGAGGATGTCAACGCCCAGGATCACCAGCTCACCGATATGGACGGGACAGTGAGTCGTGAGAAGGTGATCCGGATGAACCAGCTTTTCTGCATGCTCCGGAAATGAAATGTCGTAGGTGTACATCATGCTCTCCTTGCTTTGGCTGACGCCTCAATCTGGTACAGGGTATGGCAGCAGAAGGGCGCCCTCGCAAGTAGGACAGGTTGACACCCGCGCTTAGACGGTATGCAAAATCGCCAAGACAGCTTGTCTGGGTTGTCGCGTCTGATACAATCCCCCGCTGTACCTCTCAATGGATGGCCTTGCACACGCCATATGGTGTGCCACTGCCGTGTACCAACCGTATTGTGAACGGTGAAACTCGGGAGTGAACAGCTGGACATGAAAGGGTTTCTCCAACCTGCATGTGGCCTTTGGTAGGGGTCACCACTGTATAAGGAAACACCTAATGCCAATCATTACTCTGCCTGACGGCAGCCAACGTCAATTTGCCCACGCCGTTTCCGTCATGGATGTGGCCGCGGACATCGGTCCCGGTCTCGCCAAGGCGTGCATTGCCGGTCGGGTAAACGGTGAACTGGTGGATGCCTGTGAGCTGATCGAAACCGATGCCTCCCTGGCCATCATCACCGCCAAAGACGAAGAAGGTCTGGACATTCTGCGCCACTCCTGTGCTCACCTGCTGGGTCATGCCATCAAGCAACTCTGGCCCCAGACCAAGATGGCCATCGGTCCCGTCATCGACAACGGTTTCTACTATGACATCGATCTCGACCGCACCCTGACCGACGAAGATCTGGCTGCCCTGGAAGAGCGCATGCTGGCGCTGGCCGCCAAGGATTACGACGTCATCAAGAAGAAGGTCTCCTGGCAGGAAGCACGTGACGTGTTCGAAGCCCGTGGCGAGACCTACAAGGTCGAGATCCTGGATCAGAACATTGCCCGTGATGACCAGCCCGGTCTGTATCATCACGAAGAGTACATCGACATGTGTCGCGGCCCGCACGTGCCCAACATGCGTCATTGCCACCACTTCAAGTTGCAGAAGATGTCCGGCGCCTACTGGCGCGGCGACTCCAACAACAAGATGCTGCAGCGCATCTACGGCACCGCCTGGGCCGACAAGAAGCAGCTCAAGGCCTATTTGCAGCGTCTGGAAGAGGCCGCCAAGCGCGACCACCGCAAGATCGGCAAGCAGCTCGACCTGTACCACATGCAGGAAGAAGCGCCGGGCATGGTGTTCTGGCACAACGATGGCTGGACCATTTTCCGCGAGCTGGAAACCTTCATCCGTGGCAAGCTCAAAGAGTACGACTATCAGGAAGTGAAAGGCCCCTTCATGATGGATCGCGTGCTGTGGGAGCGTTCAGGTCACTGGGAAAAATACGCCCAGGCCATGTTCACCACCCAGTCCGAAAACCGCGAGTACGCCATCAAGCCGATGAACTGCCCGGGTCACGTGCAGATTTTCAACCAGGGTCTGAAATCCTACCGCGATCTGCCGCTGCGCATGGCCGAGTTCGGCTCCTGCCACCGCAACGAGCCGTCAGGCTCCCTGCACGGCCTGATGCGGGTACGGGGTTTCACCCAGGATGACGCCCACATCTTCTGTACCGAAGAGCAGATCATGGAAGAGGTGTCTGCGTGCATCCGCATGGTCTATGACGTCTACGGCACCTTCGGTTTCGAAAACATCGTGGTCAAGCTCTCGACCCGTCCGGAGCAGCGTATCGGCTCTGATGAAGCCTGGGATCGTGCCGAGGCCGCGCTGGCCGAGGCGCTGGAACTCAACGGCCTGAAGTACGACCTGCAACCGGGCGAGGGGGCTTTCTACGGTCCCAAGATCGAGTTCACCCTGCACGATTGCCTTGATCGTGCCTGGCAGTGTGGTACCGTGCAGCTCGACTTTGCCCTGCCGGGCCGTCTTGGCGCCACCTATGTGGGCGAAGACAACGAGCGCCACATCCCCGTGATGATCCACCGCGCCATTCTGGGCTCGCTGGAGCGCTTCATCGGGATCCTGACGGAAGAGTACGCCGGTCTGTTCCCGACCTGGCTGGCTCCGACCCAGGCCGTGGTCATGAATATCACGGATAACCAGGCCGATTATGCTGTGAAAGTTGCCAAGGCATTGAATGATGCGGGCCTTCGCGCAAAAGCGGACTTGAGAAATGAGAAGATTGGCTTTAAAATCCGCGAGCATACTTTGAAGCGAGTACCCTTCATGCTGGTCTGCGGCGACAAAGAAGTAGAAGCCGGCAAGATTGCAGTGCGTACTCGTAAAGGGGCTGACCTGGGCTCTTATCCTGTTGAAGAGCTGATTGCTCTGTTGACCCAGGAAGTTCAGACCCGCGGACAAAAGAAAGTGGAGGAATAAGCTATAAAAGGCGGAAAAAAACTGGGCAAGCAACCGCAAGCCCGCGCTCACCGGATCAATGAAGAGATCCGTCTGAAAGAAGTTCGTCTGACTGGTCTGGATGGTGAAGCCATTGGCATCACCTCCATTCAGGATGCGCTGAACTTGGCCCTTGAGGCAGGAGTGGATCTGGTCGAGATCAGTCCGAACGCTGAGCCGCCCGTTTGCCGGATCATGGATTACGGCAAATTCCTCTACGAAAAGAGCAAGACCACCAAAGAACAGAAGAAAAAGCAGAAAGTCGTCCAGGTCAAGGAAATCAAATTCCGTCCTGGCACAGACGAAGGCGACTATCAGGTAAAACTACGCAACCTGGTTCGCTTTCTGGAAGACGGGGACAAGGCAAAGGTCACTCTGCGCTTCCGTGGTCGTGAAATGGCCCACCAGGATCTTGGTATCAAGGTTCTCGAGCGCGTCAAGAACGATCTGGAAGAGCTGGCTGTAGTCGAATCGTTCCCGAAAGTCGAAGGCCGTCAAGCTGTGATGGTCCTCGCACCCAAGAAGAAATCTTAAGGCCCACAAGAAATTGACTCATGGGGCTGGCCCCATGAGTCGGTTCGCCTTGCGATTTTGTTGTCACTCACAATGCGGAGTATGAAATGCCGAAGATGAAAACCAACCGGGGCGCCGCAAAGCGCTTCAAGAAGACTGGCTCAGGTCGCTTCAAGTGCAAGCACAACCACCTGCGTCACATCCTGACCAAGAAGAGCAGCAAGCGTAAGCGTCAGCTGGGACCGAAGTTCTTTGTTTCCGCTGCCGACCACAAACGTGTTGTCGCTTGTCTGCCGTACGCATAAGGGGGGATGTGAAAAATGCCAAGAGTTAAACGTGGTGTGACCGCTCGCGCTCGTCACAAGAAAGTAATGAAAGCCGCCAAGGGTTACTACGGCGCCCGTTCCCGTGTCTACCGCGTAGCGGTACAAGCGGTAACCAAAGCTGGTCAGTATGCCTACCGTGACCGTCGCCAGAAGAAGCGTCAGTTCCGTCAACTGTGGATTGCACGTATCAACGCTGCAGCCCGTCAGAACGGCCTGTCCTACAGCCGTCTGATCGACGGTCTGAAGAAGGCTTCCATCGAGATCGATCGCAAGATCCTGTCCGATATCGCCGTTCACGACAAGCTGGCTTTCACCGCCCTGGTTGAAAAAGCTAAAGCAGCTCTGGTCTAATCCAGCTCTGTTATAAAAATAAAGGAGGCTCAGGCCTCCTTTTTTGTTGCTCATTTTTGAGCGTTGGCAGGTAGCATGCCACGTTCATGAATGCTTTATCCTTCCATATGCCAACAAACTAGAACAAACGACGCTTGTCTCAATCCTGTTGCATCTGGCTTGTGGCTTTCTCTATATAACAAAATGATTTGCAGGGAGAAAAGCCCGTCATAACTATGGTCAGCCAAGGGGCTTTTTTTGTATTATTCCCCTCTTGACCTTATTTAGCCTAAAGGCTCCTGTTCCGGGAGTGGTGACGAGGAAGACATGCAACAGCTTGAAGAAGTAGTCGGCCAGGCCAAGGCCGAAATTGAGGGCGTAAGCGACATCGCCGCCCTCGACGAAATCCGGGTCAAATATCTGGGTAAAAAGGGCTTTTTTACCGAGCAGATGAAGGGCCTGGGCGCCCTGTCCGCTGAAGAGCGTCCCGCCGCGGGCGCCGTGATCAACCAGGCCAAACAGCAGGTTCAGGATGCCCTGAACGCGCGTCGTGAAGCCCTCGAAATCGCCGTGCTGAACCAGAAGCTGGCCGCCGAGACGATCGACGTCAGCCTGCCGGGCCGCCGCATCGAGAATGGCGGTCTGCACCCGGTGACCCGTACCATCGAGCGCATCGAGCGCCTGTTTGGCGAGATGGGCTTCAAGGTTGCCCGTGGTCCCGAGATTGAAGATGGCTTCCACAACTTCGATGCGCTGAATATCCCGGCTCACCACCCGGCGCGTACCGATCACGACACCTTCTACTTCAATCCTGATCTGATGCTGCGTACCCACACCTCCGGTGTGCAGATCCGCACCATGGAACATCAGCAGCCGCCGATCCGCATCATCGCGCCGGGCCGCGTCTATCGTAACGACTACGACATGACCCACACCCCGATGTTCCACCAGGTCGAAGGCCTGCTGGTCGACGAGCATGCCAGCTTCACCGAGCTGAAAGGCATCCTGCACGACTTCCTGCGCAACTACTTCGAGGAAGACTTGACCATTCGCTTCCGTCCTTCCTATTTCCCGTTCACCGAGCCGAGCGCCGAAGTGGACGTGATGGGCAAGAACGGCAAGTGGCTGGAAGTGCTGGGCTGCGGCATGGTGCACCCGAACGTGCTGCGTTCGGTCGGCATCGATCCGGAAAAATACTCCGGCTTTGCCTTCGGCATGGGCGTTGAGCGCCTGACCATGCTGCGTTACGGGGTCAACGACCTGCGTGCCTTCTTCGAAAACGACCTGCGCTTCCTCAAGCAGTTCAAGTAAGGGCGAGAGAACATGAAATTCAGTAAATCCTGGGTGATGGAGTGGGTCCGCACCGAGTTGAGTGACAATGCATTGGCCGAGCAGATCACCATGGCCGGTCTGGAAGTGGACGCCGTGGAAGCGGTGGCCGGCCAGTTCAACAATGTGGTCGTGGGTGAAGTGGTCGAGTGCGCCCAGCACCCGGACGCGGACAAGCTGCGTGTGACCAAGGTCAACGTGGGCGAGGCCGAGCTGCTGGACATCGTCTGCGGTGCGCCGAACTGCCGCGCCGGCCTCAAAGTGTGCGTGGCCAAGGTCGGGGCGACCCTGCCGGGTGATTTCACCATCAAGAAAGCCAAGCTGCGCGGCCAGCCGTCCCACGGCATGCTCTGCTCCTTCAGCGAGCTGGGCATCGACGTCGAAGCCGATGGCATCATCGAGCTGCCGCTTGATGCCCCCATCGGGACCGATATCCGTGAATACCTCGCGCTCAACGACGTCAGCATCGATGTGGATCTGACCCCGAACCGTGCCGATTGCCTCGGCATCGCGGGTCTGGCCCGTGAAATCGGCGTGCTCAACAGCGTGGACGTGGTCGAGCCGACCTGGGCGCCGGCTGTTGCCACTATCGATGCAACCTTCCCGATCCGGGTTGAAGCGTCGGCAGATTGCCCCCGTTATCTCGGCCGTGTCATCAAGGGGCTGAACCTGCACGCCCAGAGCCCGCTCTGGATGCAGGAGAAGCTGCGCCGTGGCGGTATTCGTTCCATCGACGCCATCGTTGACATCACCAACTACCTGCTGCTGGAATACGGCCAGCCGATGCACGCCTTCGACCTGGCGACGCTTGAAGGGGAACTGGTGGTGCGTCGCGCCAAGGCCGACGAGCCCATGACCCTGCTCGATGGCAACGAGGTGAAGCTCAAAGAGACCACGCTCGTGATTGCCGATGCCAAAGGCCCTGCCTGCATGGCCGGCATCTTCGGCGGCGATCGCACCGGTGTCTCCGAGACCACCACCGACATCCTGCTGGAGTGCGCCTTCTTCGCGCCGCTCTCCATCACCGGCCGTGCCCGTGCCTACGGTCTGCATACCGATTCTTCCCACCGCTTCGAGCGCGGGGTGGATCCCGAGCTGCAGGCCAAGGTGATGGATCGTGCCACCCGTCTGCTGCTGGACATCTGCGGCGGTGAAGCGGGTCCGGTCATCGAAGTCAAATCCGATGCCCATTTGCCCAAGGCTGCCCCCATCAAGCTGCGCCGCACCAAGCTCGACAAGGTGATCGGCATCAGCGTGGCGGATGCGCAGGTGGTCGAAATTCTGACTCGTCTGGGCATGCAGGTAACCGTGGATACTGACGGCTGGACCGCGCTGGCTCCCTCCTGGCGTTTCGACATCGCCATCGAGGAAGACCTCATCGAGGAAGTGGCCCGCATCTACGGCTACAACAACATCCCGAACCTGAAACCCGCCGCCTCTCTGGCGATGGTGGAGCAGGCTGAAGGGCAGGTGACCCTGAAGCGGGTACGCGACCTGCTGGTTGATCGCGGTTTCCAGGAAGCGATCACCTACAGCTTCGTCGATCCCAAGACCCAGCAAACCCTGTTCCCGCAGAGCGATGCTATCGTGCTGCCGAACCCGATCTCGGTCGAGATGTCCGCCATGCGCGTCTCTCTGTTCCCGGGTCTGGTGCAGGCGGTGGTCTACAACCAGAACCGTCAGCAGCCACGCGTGCGCCTGTTTGAGCAGGGCCTGCGTTTCATCAAGGACGAGAATGCCGAGAACGGCATCCGTCAGGAACCCATGCTGGCCGGCATCATCACCGGCAACCAGGGGGACGAGCACTGGGATGTCAAGGCCTGCCACGTCGACTTCTTCGATCTGAAGGGTGACCTGGAAGCGGTACTGGATCTGACTGCCGAAGGGGCTACCTTCACCTTCGAGCGCACCGAGCACAGTGCCCTGCATCCGGGCCAGAGCGCAGCCATTCTGCGTAATGGCGTCGTGATCGGCCACATCGGCGTGATCCATCCGAGCCTCGAGAAGAAGCTGGGGCTCAAGAGCCGCGCTGTCATGTTCGAGCTGGAGCTGGACAAACTGACGCCGGCCAAGGTGCCGGTTGCTGCCGAAGTATCCAAGTTCCCGGCCAACCGTCGCGACATCGCCGTGGTGGTTGACAGACAGATCCTGGCAGGCGACGTTCTGGCAGTAATTAAAAAAGTTGGCGGAAATCAGTTAGTTGGAATAAACTTGTTCGACGTATACCAGGGCGCTGGTATGGCAGAGGACAAGAAGAGCCTGGCCATCAGCCTGGTGTTGCAAGACACCCAGCGCACCCTGGAGGAGAAAGAGATCGCCGAGACCGTGGACAATGTCGTGCGGGCCCTCGGTGAAGAGTTGAATGCATCCTTGAGGGATTGATCTATGGCGCTTACCAAAGCCGACATTGCAGAGCACCTGTTCACCCAGCTCGGGATGAGCAAGCGTGAAGCCAAAGATATGGTGGAAGCCTTCTTTGAGGAGATCAGACAGGCGCTCGAGCGTGGCGAACAGGTCAAGATTTCCGGCTTCGGTAACTTCGATCTTCGCGAGAAGAACCAGCGTCCCGGACGCAACCCCAAGACGGGGGAGGATATTCCCATCAGCGCCCGTCGCGTGGTGACCTTCCGGCCCGGCCAGAAGCTCAAGGCCAGGGTAGAAAATGTTGAACCCAACGAGTGACAAAAAGCCAGGCAATCGCCTGGCTTTTCCATTCCGATGATAAAAATCCTTCTGTTGTCCGGCGCGCTGCTGGCCTTGCCACTGCGTGCCGCCATACTCCCGCTGTCACCGGGTGCCCAGGCTTATGCCGATTCGCTCACCGGAGTGACCTTCTGTTACCCGGCCCTGCAACGTCCTCCCTATCTGGAGGCGGAGGGGGGCCTGCTTATCGATCGCATGACGCGGTTGGCAGAGCTGTTGCCGGTACCGGTGCATGTCGAGAAGCGGCCGAGCTGGGCAGCCATGACGCAGGATCTGCTGAACGGGCGCTGCGATCTCATTCCTCACGTCGGGCCTGCCCGGTCGAACTCGAGCGATACCGTCTTGAGCCGGGCCATGATGGAAGCGGAGTCCGCCATCCTCTATCGGGGTGAGCTCGATCAGGCGCAGTTTCTGGTGTCACCTATCTGGCAGGCCCAGGAGATCCTGAAGCGTCTCTATCCAGGTTCATCCCAGCAACAGCTGACCGATGCCGAGAACTGGTATGGTGCCCTGGTGGCCGGCAAGGGCAGCGCCTATCTCGGCGATTATCTGCAACTGCGCTACCTGATGCGGGAATTCCCGGATGAAGGGCTGCGCCTTCGTCGTCTTCGCAGCGATGATCTGGTCATCAGTTACCGGCTGATGATGCGCAACCAGCCCGAGTTGCTGGAGCTGGTGGATACGGCCATCCGCTATTTGCCGCCGGGCAGTCTCTACCGGGATCTGGGCAAGTATCTGCCTCAGGGTGAGCAGGATGTGAATCCTCTGCATTTTACCGACAAGGAGCAGGCCTGGCTGGTCGGCAAGGCCCACACCATCAAGATGGTGGCGGATCCCGGCTTCATGCCATACAGCGGTGTCAACCAGCAGGGAGAGCTCATTGGCTGGAGTGCGGATGTCTTGCGGGAAGTGAGTCGGCAGACAGGGCTGCGCTTCGAGCTGGTACCCGCCGCCAGCCGGGAGGAGGCGTTGGCATTGCTGCGCAGTGGCGATGCCGCCATGATGGTCGGGCTGATGGAGTCCGCCGCCCTGAACAAGGAGTTCGACTTCACCCGGATGGTGGCGACCAGCCGCTATGCTCTGGTCAGTCGCAGCAAGAGGGGGCCTGCCTCCCTCGCGGACGTCAGTGGCAAGGTGGTGGTCCCGAGAATGCTCTATGATCCCGGCCTGCTTGCCCGGTTCGGCCAGCATGAGTGGGAGGTGACCGACAACCTGCTGCAGGGATTGGCGGCGGTGCGGCATGGGGATGCCCAGGCCATGCTGGCGGAGTTGTACCAGCTCCAATATCCCATTCGAAACAACCAGTTGAGCGAGCTGACCATCACCGAATTGCCGGAGCGTTTCGGCCTCGGTTTTGCCATCCGGCCGGAACAGACCAGCCTGGCAGGGGTGCTGGATCAGAGCCTGATGACCCTCAATGATCGGCAGGTGGACGAGCTGGTGCAACGCTGGCGTCGCCTGGTGGTCAACCAGCAGGAAGGGGTCAGCTACGGTTTCTGGCTTGGCTCCGTGTTGCTGGCACTGCTGATCAGCATGGCGGTGATCTGGTCAGTCTGGCGTTCCCGCCAGCAACTGGCCCAGGAGGCCCGCGAGCGTCACAAGGTAGAGCAGTCGCTGGCGCTGGAAAGCAAGTTCAGGGAGTCTCTCTTCCAGGCGCTCCCCGTGCCCGTGTTCTTGCGCAATGACAAAGGGGAGGTGATCAAGCGCAACAAGCGGGCCAAGCGCATGGAGGCGCGCTACGCCGCCGATCTGGTGCTGCCCGCGCCACAGTTGCAGGGCGCCGAAGGGGAGCTGGCGCTGCACGAGCAGGTCTACTCCTATGCCCAGATCCCCTTGCGACTGGGCCCCCAGGCACCGGCAGGGGATCTTATCGCCCTCTCCGACATCAGCGCCCTGCGCGAGCGTACCCGCCTGCTGCGTCAGGCAGAGCGGCGCCTGCGCGCCCTCACCAATACGGTGCCCGGTGTGGTGCTGCAATTCACCCTGCTGGGGGGAGCCATCACCCGGGTGGAGTTTGTGAGCCGGGGCAGTCACGAACTGCTGGGGCTGGCGAGCCAGCAGATCCGGGTCAATCCCAACGAGACCCTGACTCGCATCTCCCACCAGGACAGGCGCGAGATGCGAGCCCCCATGCTGGCCATGCTGCAAGCCGGGCGACCTTTCTCCCATCTGCTGCGCTATCAGCACCCCGCCAAGGGAACCCGCTGGCTGCAATTTTCCGGCAGGGGGCGCCGTCAGGGGGAGGGGTGGCGGATCTACGGGGTGGTGCAGGATGTGACGGCCAGGGTGGAGCAGGAGCACTCCCTGCAGCTTTCCCACGAGCAGGCCCAGCAGGCCGTGCTTGCCAAGGGGCGCTTCCTGGCCGCCGTGAGCCACGAGATCCGCACCCCCATGAACGCCATGCTCGGCTTGCTGGAGTGGCTCGAGCAGACCGGACTCAATGCAGAGCAGGCCTCGGCTCTGGCCCATGTCAGGCAGGCGGGCAATGAACTGCTCGGGCTGCTCAACGACGTGCTCGACTTCAGCCGCAACGAGACGCGTCAGTTGCGCCTCTCTGTACAGCCCACGGATCTAGTGGAGCTGTGCGAACACGTGGCGGCGGTGCACTGGTCCAAGGCGCGATCCCGCCATCTGCAACTGCGCCTGGCGCTTGACCCGGCGCTGCCCGCCTTGATGGAACTCGATCCCCACCGGGTGCAACAGGTGCTGCACAACCTGCTCTCCAACGCCATCAAGTTCAGCGAGCGGGGAGAGGTGGTGCTCTGGGCCCGGCGACAAGGGGAGTGGATTTTGTGCGGGGTGGACGACGAGGGGCCCGGGATCAGTGCCGAGCTGTTGCCCCGGTTGTTCCTGCCCTTCGAACAAGGGGAGGAGCCTGGCCAGCCCAGAGCCCAGGGAACCGGGCTTGGGCTAGCCATCTGCCGCCAGTTGATGGAGCAGATGGGGGGCGAGATCCGGGTCGAGCCTCTGGCTCGCGGGGGTAGCCGTTTCCTCTGCTCGTTGCCCCTCAGGCATGCGCAGGAGAAGGCGCCCTGGCAACCGCGCGTCAAGACGGTCTCCCTACAACTGTTGCCCGGGGAGCTCGAATATATGCGGGCCTGGCTCGCAGAGTTTGGCGTGGCCGAGGATCCGGCGGCACCTTGCCTTGGGGCCATGCAGGACGATGGGGGCTTGCGCGCCTGGTACTGGCAGGGGGAACCCTGGATCCCGGGCTCCGTGGTCAGCCTGCTGCAGCCCAGACTCGTCCGTGGCGCCGAGGAGATCACGGACCTGCCGGGGGCAGGCAGGCGGGTGCTGCTGGTGGAAGATCACGAGGTGAACAGAATGCTGATCAGCATGCAGCTGGGTCAGCTGGGGGCCCGGGTATTGAGCGCGGCCAATGGCCGTCTGGCACTGGAGATCCTGCAATCGGAGTCGGTGGATCTGGTGCTGACGGATCTGCAGATGCCGGTGATGGACGGCGCCGAGCTCTGCAGGCAATTGCACGCCGATGAACGCTGGCAGCATCTACCCGTCTACGTGATCACCGCGGATCTCAGCGAGCAGGCGGCGCAGCGACTGGCGGAATGCGGCTGTCAGGGCCATCTGGACAAACCCG
Organism: Aeromonas sp. PrichA-15; assembly: GCF_017939245.1. Classification (NCBI taxonomy): domain Bacteria; kingdom Pseudomonadati; phylum Pseudomonadota; class Gammaproteobacteria; order Aeromonadales; family Aeromonadaceae; genus Aeromonas; species Aeromonas sp. PrichA-15. The sequence goes on from NZ_JAGKRH010000327.1 coordinate 11,752, forward strand.
TCTTGCTCAGGGATCTGGCCGTATTGCTTCGTACCGTCTTTGGCCCCCATGACGGGGGGAAGGCACCGCAGCCAACGGCAGCCCTTTCCCTGCCCGTGTCCCTCAGCCCGGCCCTCGTAGACATCTATCTGGCATCGGTTCACCATGATCTGGCCGACATTGAGCGGTGTGTCACACAAGGGGACGAGAAGGCCCTCAATACGGCTTTACACAAGATGAAGGGGGCCGCCAAAATGGTGGGGGCTACCCCCCTGGTAGAGGTGATCGACCGTTGGCAGGAGGCCCCCGGACATCCCCTTGCAGCCGCCTTGAGGCAGTGCGTGGAAGAGGTCTGCCGACAACTGGGCGAGAGAGCATGAGATGATCATCACAGATGAAGAGTTGATGGACTTGCTGGAGTCTGATGACAGCCAGGAGCCAACGTTTTACCCGGTCAGCGTCTATGCCCTGGACGCCGTCTCCCATCTGGCGGTCAAGGGAGCGGGCCTGCCGGCCTATGCCAATCTGCACCGCACCCGACCCGATGCCGGCTGGCAATGGGAAGGACTGTTTGCCGCCGGGGCCATCGCCCTGTTTGATCCTGCCTCTCATCAGGGGGCCGACTATCTGCCTCATCTGTTGGCTCCCGGGGCGGGGATCTATCGCCTCAGCGATCCCTGGCTCGAGGGGTTGCAGGCACGGGAGCAGGGGTGGCGTGCCTGGCTCGCCCAGTGCCAGATCCTGCTGCTCGAAGATCACCCCTTCCAGGGAGCCTGCATTCAGCAGGAGATCCAGGGACTGGGGTTGCCCTGCCACTGGGTTCAGGATGGCGAAGGGTGCCTCAAGGCGCTGGAAGAGGGGGGCGTGAGATTGCTTATCTGTGATCTCAGCCTAGCGGAGCAGGATGCCATCAGCCTGCTGATGAGCCATCCCCAGTATCGCCACAGCGGTCTGCCCATCATCCTGCTCTCCGCTCATGATCAGACCCTGATAGACGGCGCCCGGCGTCTCCTGCACGATGCGGGTTTCAACGTGCTGGCCGCCCTGGCCAAGCCGCTGCAAAGCGACGATCTGCTGCGTCTGCTCAAGATGCTCTATCTTGGCCCCCAGCGTCAGCGCAGGCTGGGCGGGCTCAAGCGCACCGTGCGTAGCTGGCAGGGAGAGGCGAGAGGACAGCTTGGGCTGCTGGCAGATGCGGCTTCCTGCACGCTGCCGATCTGGCTGAGCCTGAGCGGTCTTTCCCCTCACTGGGAGCCGCTCAAGCTCTGGCTCGAGCAGCATGGACGAGAAGCAAGCGAACTCACCCTGGTCATCCACCGACGGGATCACCTGCTGAGCCAGGCGGACCGTTTCGCCCTGGTGCTGCAGGCGAGCCTCGCGGGGGCCAGACTCGCGCTGCTGCTCGATCATGCCCAGCACCTGCCGTTTGATCTCATCGAGCGTCTGCCGTTGCAATCCTTGCTGCTCGGGCAACACCTGCTGCCCGAACTGGAGGCGATGGCTGCCGACTCCTTGCTGGCCCGCTTCATCCAGCGCTCCCGGGAGCTTGGCATCGCGCTCTACCTCGACGACCCCTTCAACCTGCAGGATGCCGCCCAGTGGCAGGATCGCGGCGTGGCAGGGCGCTGGTAAATGGCTCGCTATCTTTGCTGGCCGCTCGATGAGCCGCGCTTGTGGCAGGGAATGTCGGGTTGGACGGCTCCCGCCTCACGGGCCGCCTTGCCGATGACGATGGTGGTGGGGGGGCTGACTTGCCGCTTGCAGGAGCTGGCGGGCAGCGACCCGAAGCGAATATGCGCGGCCTATGACGCCCTGAGCGAGCAGAGCGTCTATTTGCGCTTCATGCGGGCCAAGCAGCCTGCGACGGCCGAGCAGCTCGCCTTCTTTCTCGACTACCCCAGAGAACCCCAGATAGGATTGCTGCTGACCGACGAGCAGGGGGGGCCGCTTGCCATGGCCCAGTCCGTTCGCCGGCGCCTGCACCCGGACAGGGCCGAGTTTTCCTGCATCGTCGCGGATCATTTTCAGCATCGCGGCGCCGGGCGTCGCATCCTGCTGGCGCTTGCGCGGCTGGCATACGGGGAGGGGATCCGGGAGTGGACGGCGGAAGTGCTCGGCCAGAATCGCCCCATGCTGGCTCTGCTCAAGGGGCTCGGGTTGCCGCTTACCCTGGTGACAGGACGGGAGATGGTCTTTGCCAGGCTGGATCTCGCGCCCATGGCGAGCTTTGTGCTCCCATCGGCCTAAGACCAAGGGCGAATGGGCCGCCTCTTGCTCCTGTGCTAAGGTCAGCCTGTTACCCGTTGGAGGAGAACAACCATGGTGCAGTCAGCCAAACATATCGTGATCCTCACCGGTGCCGGCATCTCGGCCGAATCCGGTATCAAGACCTTCCGGGCCTGTGATGGCCTGTGGGAAGAGCACATGGTGGAGGACGTGGCCACCCCTGAAGGCTATGCGCGGGATCCCGAACTGGTACAACGTTTCTACAATGCACGGCGCCATCAGTTGCAGCGCGCCGAGATCCACCCCAATCCGGCCCACTATGCATTGGCCCGTCTGGAGCGCCTGCTGCCGGGGCGCGTCACCTTGGTCACCCAGAACATCGACAACCTGCACGAGAGTGCCGGCAGCAAGAACCTCATCCACATGCACGGCGAGTTGCTCAAGGCCCGCTGCCCGGGCTCTGGTCAGGTGATCGAGTGGCGCGGGGATCTCCATCAGGAAGAGCTGTGTTCCTGCTGCCAGTTTCCCCACCCGCTGCGCCCCCATGTGGTCTGGTTCGGGGAGATGCCCCTCGGACTTGACCGCATCTACTCGGCCCTGGCTCAGTGCGATCTCTTCATCTCCATCGGGACCTCCGGGGCGGTCTACCCTGCCGCCGGATTCGTCCATGAGGCCGGCCTGAACGGTGCCCATACGGTGGAGCTCAATCTGGAGCCGAGCGAAGTGGGCAGCCAGTTTGATGAAAAACGTTATGGTCCGGCTTCCTTGCTGGTGCCCGCTTTTGTGGATGAACTCCTGCAAAGTTGCGGAGTGCATCAGCCTCTCTCCGTCGAGGGCCATAACTGGATGGAGATGCGGGGCCCCTAATTATTGATTTTTCACACAGTTGCATTGACCCACTGAAATCGCCACACTGGCTCCTAACTTCAAGATGCAGTTGGCACAACATGTCATGAACTTTCCAACGCGCGGGATGGCCTCGCTCCTGCTGGTGCTTTTCTCGTTCGGTACCCAGGCTTCCTCCTCTTCGCTATTGCAACTGATCCTGCCGGACAAGCGGGAAATCACCCTGGATGAGGCGGCGTTGGCAGCCTTGCCACAAGTGGAGTTCGAGACGGCGACGCCCTGGACCCTCGCGGCACTCACCGCTATCGTGGACCGACCCTGAAGAGCGTGCTGGCGCAGCAGCAGGTGGATAGTGCCAGCGCCATCGATGTTGCCGCACTCAATGGCTACCAGCAGCGGGTCGATCTCTCCCTGTTTGCCAAGGTGCCGCTGACCCTGGTGCGTTACCAGGATGACAAACCGCTCACCCGTCGCAATAAAGGGCCGCTCTGGCTGCTGGTCCCCCTCTCGGCCCATCCCGACATGGATGTGTCCGCCATCCACAACAACATGGTCTGGCAGGTGATCCGCATCGAGGTTGTCCCGTGACGCGACGACAGCGAGATAACCTGCTGCTTGCAGCCATCTTAAATGCGAAAGGGGACTCCCTCCGACGTAGGTGGGAGGGGAATTTCGCCGGGGCGTCAGCCCCGCTGGTTTTGAATGTATTGCTTGATCACCTCCAACGGTGCTCCGCCGCAAGAGCCCGCAAAGTAAGAGCGTGACCAGAGTACGGGTTTGCTGTAAGCACCTCTCAAGTCCAGAAATTCATTACGCAGTCGCCTTGATGTGACCGCCTTTAACGAGTTCACCAGTACCGATAGCTGCACCGTTGGCGCGTACTCTATCAGCATGTGAACATGATCAGCCTCTCCGTCACACTCTTTCAGTTCCGCACCAAAATCTCTGCAAACCTCTGCCGCACACTGACCGAAGGAAGCGTGATGCAGAACCCCCAATATCGGCTTTCGATACTTTGTGATAAACACCAAATGTACGTGCAAAACGTAGGCCGCATGGCGTGATTTATTAATTTTAGTGAATTGCATTCTGTCACTCAATCGGGCTTAATAGATATGGCAATAATGCTGCACACTGAGCGCTAAATGCAAATTCTGAAAGCCTACAAATTCCGACTCGAACCGACCGAACAACAAGCGCAACGCCTGCGCCAGTTGGGCGGTTGTGCTCGTTATGTCTGGAATCACGGGCTGGCAGAAACCAAACGCATTCTGGATGCTGGCGAAAAACTGCCTTCTGCCTTTGAGCTGAACAGGATGCTCACCAGTTGGAAGAAAGACCCAGAAATGGCCTTTCTGGCCGAGGCATATACCGACAACCTCCAGCAGAAGCTCAAGGATTTGCATGGCGCGTGGATGCGCTGCTTTGATAAGAAACTCGCCGCCAAGGCACCCGTATTCAAGAAAAAAAGCGACAACCGCGACGCTATCCGCTTCGTCAACTTTGACAAGTATTGCCGCCTTGAAAAAGGTCGCGTGAAGCTTCCTGCCGGGCTGGCGTGGGTCAAGTTTCGCCAGTCCCAGCCAGTTGAAGGAAAAATTAAAAACGCGACCGTCAGCCAAGCAGCCGGGCA
>NZ_JAGKRH010000328.1:0-293 GCF_017939245.1 Aeromonas sp. PrichA-15
CAAAAAGCCAAGATCCAGCGGCTGCACTCACATATCGCCAACACCCGCCGCGATTACCTTCACAAGGTCACAACGACTATCAGCAAAAACCACGCGATGATCGTCATTGAGGATTTGAAGGTTGCCAGCATGTCAAAATCAGCAGCGGGCACGACCAGTCAGCCGGGGCGCAACGTCCGGGCAAAATCAGGGCTGAATCGTTCGATATTAGATCAGGGCTGGTTTGAGCTGCGCCGCCAGCTCGAATACAAGCAGGCATGGCGAGGTGGTCAGGTGTTGGCGATAAACCCGGC
>NZ_JAGKRH010000330.1:0-297 GCF_017939245.1 Aeromonas sp. PrichA-15
GGCGTTGTTGATCAAATCCGTCGCTGGATGGCCGTTCCCCAACCCGTTGATACCACTCAATTCACTGGCTGGCGAACAGGCATACCAAGCCCTATCAGCTTGTTCATCACCTTCACGCCAGCCAGGATTTCGCCCACCTGGGCGTTGTAGTTCCGCAGGCTCAGCGTTGGCCCGATGAGTTGCTTGAACCGGTACATGGCGGTCTCGGCTATCGAGCGCTGGTGATAGCCGGAGTCTTTCTTCCATTGCTTCAGTTCACCGGCCTTGAGCGCCGTCACCGCCTCGTTGCGGGGATGG
>NZ_JAGKRH010000331.1:0-293 GCF_017939245.1 Aeromonas sp. PrichA-15
TCCGCAGGCTCAGCGTTGGCCCGATGAGTTGCTTGAACCGGTACATGGCGGTCTCGGCTATCGAGCGCTGGTGATAGCCGGAGTCTTTCTTCCATTGCTTCAGTTCACCGGCCTTGAGCGCCGTCACCGCCTCGTTGCGGGGATGGTCTTCCTCCCACGGTGCCGCATTTTTTCTCGGCGGTATGGTGGCTTTCGCCCCCTTCTTCTTCAGTAGCGCATGACAGGCCTTGGTGTCATACGCACCATCGGCGCTGACCTGTTTTATCTTGCGTCGTAAGGGGTTGAGCAACGTC
>NZ_JAGKRH010000332.1:0-351 GCF_017939245.1 Aeromonas sp. PrichA-15
ACATAACGCTCTTCCTGGCGGCCATGTCCACTCTCTTTGTGCTCGACGACAATCTTCTCTTTCTGGGCGTCAAACAGTGACTGGAATTGCGATTGAACCGCTTGATACAGCTTCGGTTGATTATTCTTGACCTGTACCACTACATGAGCCTTCTTCTCGCTGATTTTCTCCAGTGTCTCACGCTGACAATGCAACGCATCGAGTGTGACAACGGCTCCTTTTAGCTCAAGAATGTCCAGCATATCTTTGACGGTTTCGATTTCCCCCTTCTTGTTAGGGGTTGCTTTCTGGCTTAACACCAGCCCATTTTCGGTATCGTAAGCCGTGACCAACTGAAGCGCATCCTTGGCA
>NZ_JAGKRH010000333.1:0-293 GCF_017939245.1 Aeromonas sp. PrichA-15
GTAGCGGCGAGCGAACGGGGATTAGCCCTTAAGCATCTTGGAAGTTAGTGGAACGGTCCTGGAAAGGCCGGCGATACAGGGTGATAGCCCCGTACACGAAAACAACCTTGATGTGAAATCGAGTAGGGCGGGACACGTGACATCCTGTCTGAATATGGGGGGACCATCCTCCAAGGCTAAATACTCCTGACTGACCGATAGTGAACCAGTACCGTGAGGGAAAGGCGAAAAGAACCCCTGTGAGGGGAGTGAAATAGAACCTGAAACCGTGTACGTACAAGCAGTGGGAGCCC
>NZ_JAGKRH010000334.1:0-1835 GCF_017939245.1 Aeromonas sp. PrichA-15
TGCCCGGCTGCTTGGCTGACGGTCGCGTTTTTAATTTTTCCTGCAACTGGCTGGGACTGGCGAAACTTGACCCACGCCAGCCCGGCAGGAAGCTTCACGCGACCTTTTTCAAGGCGGCAATACTTGTCAAAGTTGACGAAGCGGATAGCGTCGCGGTTGTCGCTTTTCTTCTTGAAAACGGGAGCCTTGGCGGCGAGTTTTTTATCAAAGCAGCGCATCCACGCGCCGTGCAAGTCTTTGAGTTTCTGCTGGAGGTTGTCGGTATATGCCTCTGTCAGAAAGGCCATTTCTGGGTCTTTCTTCCAACTGGTGAGCATCCGGTTCAGCTCAAAGGCAGAAGGTAGTTTTTCGCCAGCATCCAGAATGCGCTTTGTCTCTGCCAGCCCGTGATTCCAGACATAACGAGCACAACCGCCCAACTGGCGCAGGCGTTGCGCTTGTTGGGCGGTCGGTTCGAGTCGGAACTTGTAGGCTTTCAGAATTTGCATTTATCACTCAGTGTGCAGCATTATTACCATATCTATTAAGCCCGATTGAGTGACAGAATGCAATTCACTAAAATTAATAAATCACGCCATGCGGCCTACGCTTTGCACGTACATTTGGTGTTTATCACCAAGTATCGAAAGCCGATATTGGGGGAACTGCATCACGCTTCATTCGGTCAGTGTGCGGCATAGGTTTGCAGAGATTTTGGTGCGGAACTGAAAGAGTGTGACGGAGAGGCTGATCATGTTCACATGCTGATAGAGTACGGCCCAACAGTGCAGCTATCGGTGCTGGTGAACTCGTTAAAGGCGGTCACATCAAGGCGACTGCGTAATGAATTTCTGGACTTGAGGGGTGCTTACAGCAAACCCGTACTCTGGTCACGCTCTTACTTTGTGGGCTCTTGCGGCGGTGCGCCGTTAGAGGTGATCAAGCAATACATTCAAAACCAGCGGGGCTGACGCCCCGGCGAAATTCCCCTCCCACCTACGTCGGAGGGAGTCCCCTTTCGCATTTAAGATGGAGAGGAAGGGGAGCACATTGACCGCATGCTGATCCATCAGGACCCGCACCTCGCCGCCGAGCAGGGCCCCCATGCGCACCAGATTGAAACCGTAGAGCAGGATGTTGACCACGGTGAACACCAGCACCGCAGGCAGATAGTCAGGGTAGCCATGGCGCCATATGAGCCAGACAATTACCGCCCCCACCATCATGTAGCTCAGGCAGGCCAGCAGCACCCGGGGGGCCATCTTGTCGTTGAAGATGACGCTCCAGCAGAGGATCAGCAGATAGACCAGCATGAAGAGGGTGAATGCCCGCCAGTTTGGCGGCTCCCCGAAGAAGCGCTGGATGGCGAGTGGCATCAGGGCGAGGCAGAAGGTGATGAGCAGGTTGGCCAGCCAGATCCCCGCGATATGGGGAAAATGCCTGCATGAAGAAGAGCGATTGCGCCGCCAGGGCACAGAGGCTGGACCACCACCAGAGCCCGAGACCGGGTATTTCCCTATGGGTCGACCAGATGATGGAGAGGGTGATGAATCCCAGGCTGTAGCCCCCGAGGGCCATCAACATCAGGGTAAATACGTCCAGATTGAGCAGAATTGAGGCGTCCATTCCCGAACCTTCCAATGGGGATGGCTGAGTATATGGGAAGCCCATGACAAGACACAGAGGGAGCCTATGGGCCGGGCAAAAATATTGGTTCTTCGCGGGATCCTGGGAAAGTGGAAGTTGACAGACAGGGTGCTGGTAAACTGGTTGTCGCCAAACACACCACCACCATCACCCTGCTGTCGCCGTGCATCATATTGATATTGCCTCCTTCTGGCCAGGTTATACCGTCA
>NZ_JAGKRH010000335.1:0-293 GCF_017939245.1 Aeromonas sp. PrichA-15
TGCCATCTGGTTCGCGATGAACTGACAGGCAAACTTAAAGCTCACCTCATTGGGCGCTCGCTGATGGGCTACGGCGGCCTGGCTGGCCTCCCGCCTGACCAGATTGTATCCAAGCAGCAATCCCCACAGCTCCTGATAGACCAAGTTCACTTTCTTGCTTCTCAGCGTGATGGCGTTGTGCTGCATCGCGCTTTTGATATCCCGGTATCCCAGCTCGATTTCCCAGCGCTCGTGGTACAGGGTCGCCACCTGAGCTGCACTGAATCGCGCCACGGGCAGGGAGGTAAAGACCG
>NZ_JAGKRH010000336.1:0-830 GCF_017939245.1 Aeromonas sp. PrichA-15
TTTCTTGTGGAGTCCGGCGTCGACGGCGCTCGGCCCCTGTTAACACTTCGACCATCTTCTCGTTGTGACTAGTACTGAACATAGCTCCAAGACTACCTCTTAAGTTAAGAGGGGCGAAGTGTCTGGATCTTCAAGGGGCCAATCTATTCTGTCACTCAATCGGGCTTAATAGATATGGCAATAATGCTACACACTGAGTGATACATGCAAATTCTGAAAGCCTACAAATTCCGACTCGAACCGACCGAACAACAAGCGCAACGCCTGCGCCAGTTGGGCGGTTGTGCTCGTTATGTCTGGAATCACGGGCTGGCAGAAACCAAACGCATTCTGGATGCTGGCGAAAAACTGCCTTCTGCCTTTGAGCTGAACAGGATGCTCACCAGTTGGAAGAAAGACCCAGAAATGGCCTTTCTGGCCGAGGCATATACCGACAACCTCCAGCAGAAGCTCAAGGATTTGCATGGCGCGTGGATGCGCTGCTTTGATAAGAAACTCGCCGCCAAGGCACCCGTATTCAAGAAAAAAAGCGACAACCGCGACGCTATCCGGTTCGTCAACTTCGACAAGTATTGCCGCCTTGAAAAGGGTCGCGTGAAGCTGCCTGCCGGGCTGGCGTGGGTCAAGTTCCGTCAGTCCCAGCCAGTTGAAGGGAAAATTAAAAACGCGACCGTCAGCCAAGCCGCCGGGCACTGGTATATCTCCTTTCAGGTCGAGCAGGAGACGCTTGAGCCAATTCACCCCTCCGGCTCAATGGTCGGGCTAGATGCGGGGATCGCCAAGCTCGCAACCCTGTCAGACGGCACGGTGTTTGAGCCCGTCAACAGCTT
>NZ_JAGKRH010000337.1:0-442 GCF_017939245.1 Aeromonas sp. PrichA-15
GGCCCCCAGAGCTTCCACTAAAGAGGATACGTCCCATGACCCAACAAACGCTGACCCGCTTGAGACACCTGAAACTGACCGGCATGGCGGATGCCGTGCAACAACAACTGGAACAGGCAAGTACCTACGAAGGGCTGCCCTTCATCGAGCGGCTAAGCCTGCTGGTCGAACACGAACAACTGAGCCGGGAGCAGCGTAAACAAGCTCGGCTGGTCAAGCAGGCGAGGCTCAAACTCCAGGCCACGGTGCAAGAGGTGGACTACCAGTCTGCACGCAACCTGGAGCGGTCACAGGTGGCAAACCTGGCCCAAGGAGAGTGGCTGCGCCGGGGCCAGAACCTGCTCATTACCGGCCCCTGTGGCTGCGGAAAAACCTACCTAGCCTGTGCGCTGGGCTACCAAGCCTGTCAGCAGGGGCACAGCACTCGTTACTACCGGCTGCC
>NZ_JAGKRH010000338.1:0-887 GCF_017939245.1 Aeromonas sp. PrichA-15
AGTGGATACTGAACATGCTGAAGCAAAACAAATCACGTAATCTAAGCATGGCCAACAAGCGCAGGCTCTGCTGTCTGAATGAACAATATTTGTTCGAATGTATGGGGTTGTTCAAAGTATAAACACTGATGCGTCAGCCCTGGCCTCACTTGCTACCAGATATTATGAGTTGTTACATTTAGGATCACCAGCCTCACAATGAAGCCCTCGGCATTCACGGCAGTAGGATTGTACGATCGTCCTCCCATCCCCCATGTTCCTAATTCCAAACAAGATCTCTACTTCTTCGGCTGTGTTAGCCACTTTACCACATCCCCGACAAGGACAACGAGCATGACTCAAATCAGGCATAGCTTAATCCTCCTTTTTGCATAGCCTTCATTTAATATACTTCGCATCAGATGAAGGACTCAAAGGAGATCAAGTTGGTTTGTGATCTGTATCGTTGTACTAATCATTAAGCCCGTAGGTTCGATTAGCCGTCAGGCGTAATCGGACGTTCGCGTAAATAGACTCTCCCGCCATAACGGCCAGCCGAATTCTCCCCTCCGGCTGGCCGCCTCTGTTGCACGGCAACATCCGCAACCAAGGCCACTCGATCGTCCGATGACGCTGCGCTAATCGAACCTGCAGGGCATTGGCTGACGCGCTATGCCGGTTGATCAAGATCGGCCATTGCCCCTTGCGGGCGGTGAACGGGCCAAACTGCGGCATCAGGGCACACTGCGAGCATACATAAGTAAACCTGATTACCCATGACCCTCAGCCAGCTTCAAGAGCCGATATGGCATCGGAGGGCTTGCCACGACTGCATGCCCCAATTCAACCAACATGCTCTTGAGGTCAAAACGATGATTAAACCGGAAGCAGTATTCCGCAAGATGCCT
>NZ_JAGKRH010000339.1:0-1030 GCF_017939245.1 Aeromonas sp. PrichA-15
GCTTTGGTGGCATCCATGAATATCGACTGGGAGAAGCTCCGCCACAAGTAACGGAGCTAACAGGAGACCAGCAGATCATTTTGGAGGTATTGGGTGAGCGCTATCGGCAAATTTATTCCTAAATCAGGTGCGGAATGTCGGCTGATAGCGAGGAACGTTGTGCAAGGGTCAATAAGCGGGAGCTAACCTGAGTTCGGCTTGGCACTTTGCCTCAAATCGGGGGGGCATTGGCCACCAGCGTGGCCAGCGGGTTGCCCCAAACAGCGGCAGGATTGATTCACCAGCGCAACAGCATTAGCCAACTTAGTTGCAGCAGCGTAACAATCTTGGGCTGTTTGTCACTGGTGGCTGGAGACGCTTGTGGCATAATACATTTCCCGAACGTCCGAATACGCTTCATTATTCGAACCTACGGCTAAGTAGTATAATGGAATCACTGCTCATAAAATAAATTTATGCACGGAGGCTTTCATGAAAGATAAAGAAAAAATAGCCGTATTTATTGATGCTGATAATGCACCGGCAGGTAAGATAGATATTGTTCTTTCAGAATTAGCTCGATACGGCGTTGTAAACATTAGAAAAGCATATGGTAACTGGAAAAACCCGAATATTAAACCATGGGAAGATGTACTACACGATTATGCTATACAACCAGTACAACAATTTGATTTAACAAAGGGTAAGAATGCTACAGACATGGCATTAGTCATTGATGTCATGGACGTCATATACACAAAACACATTGACATAATATGCCTTGTGTCATCAGATTGTGATTTTACACCTTTAGTTACTAAATAGCTGTTCCGAATAGTAGATCACCCAGGGCGGGATTATACTTTTTGCGAGCAATTCGCATCTGTCGTCACGCCAAAAAACATCTCCATTCGAAAATCATCACTCCAGCAAGCGCATTTGATTTTTCGCCGCTTGCTGATTGACTTCGGATGATGCTGCGCCATGTTCAGCGCAATGCGACGAAACAGGGCAAACACCTCTGCTGCCTCCCTGTCACCAATCCGGCTCA
>NZ_JAGKRH010000044.1:0-53087 GCF_017939245.1 Aeromonas sp. PrichA-15
TCTGGGCCATAAAAATAAACAGTTAGTTAAGATCTCGACTATTTACAGCTTGGCAACGCAAGGTACAATTAAAATCGTACTTGGCGCCGCTCAACTGATCGATACTTGATCAACTAGCGCAAAGAATGATCATGCGTCGGCCCTGGCTACCGAGGCAATGTTGTTATTCCGGCGCTCCAATAGCCGACTGGCCCAGCCCGATACAGTATCCTGTTTACGTTTGACTGACTGCAACACCGCCCTGGCGCCATGGATAAGCAAAGTCCGCAAATAGGTATCGCCTCGTTTGCTGATCCCTAGCAGTACTTGCTTACCACCACTGGAATGCTGGCGTGGCACCAAGCCAAGCCAGGCCGCAAGTTGTCTGCCATTCTCGAAATTGTTGGCGTTGCCGATAGTCGCAATCAACGCACTGGCAGTGATAGGGCCGATGCCAGGGATCTTACCGATACGCTGGCATAGCGCATTTTGCTGATGGCACTGCTCAATCTGCTTGTCGAGCGTAGCCACAACATCAAACAAGTACTCCATATGTTTCTGTAACAAACTCAATTGCACGCGAAACAGGCTGGGTAACGAATTATCGGCATCCTCCAGAATCTCCGGTAACCGTTGCTGTAGTTGATGGATCCCTCGGGGCACGATGATGCCAAATTCAGCCAATAGACCCCGGATTTGATTGGCTTGTGCAGTCCGCTGCTTGATGAATCCCTGACGGCTCCGATGAAGTGCCAGCACTGCTTGCTGTTCAGGGGTCTTGATAGGCACGAACCGCATGTTGGGTCGAGTGACGGCTTCGCAGATTGCTTCTGCATCAGCAGCATCATGTTTGTTGGTTTTGACATAGGGTTTGACGAACTGGGGAGCCATCAGTTTGACGCGATGACCCAATGCGCTCAGCTTGTTGGCCCAAAAGTGGGCAGAGGCACAGGCCTCCATGCCGATCAAACAGGGTGGGATATTGGCAAAAAAGGAGGTCATTTGTGAACGCTTGAGTTGCTTGTTGAACAACCGCTTACCGTGCTCGCCCACCCCGTGAACCTGGAATACCTCTTTTGCCAAATCTATGCCGATTGTCGTAGCCTTCATGGTGGTCGCCTCTCTCATCAGTGGGAACGTACATTCGCCACTTTGGCACTTCAGATGCCGTTTTGGGTAGGGGCGACCATCCCATTAACAACGCCCTCCATCGCCATATCTGAACTAGTAGCGACCCTAGAGGGCTGAACTATTGAGGATGTTCCGAATCGTGGTATCAGGAAACAACGCTAGGATCATCAGCAAGCTGCGATTCATTTTGCCGGTCGCAATCAACGGCAGTACTGGACTGCTTGATGTAGGTCTCCCGCACATGCTGGCGGCCGAAGATGGCTTGAAGACTTAGAGGCAGAACTCGTAACCGAGGCCCCTGTCGTTGATGAGCGCATCATCTTCATCTCTCAGGAAAAGACACAAAATATCGTGTATTGAAACCTAATATGGCAGGTCAAAAAATACACACATCACTTCTTCCTCTTTCCTGCTCATCAGGTATAATCCGCCATCTTTTTTTGCATCAGTGACCAGCGACCCCCTATGACTGTCAACCGTTTTGACCCCAGCTCAGACAGCCTGACGCCTGCAACCACGCAGGCTCAGCCATTGGACAACCAACCTGTCCAACAAGCGACTTCCAGCATTATTAGGTCTCATCCCCCAAGGATTGGTTTTGTGAGCTTGGGATGCCCCAAAAACCTGGTTGATTCCGAACGCATCCTGACCCAGCTGCGTACCGAAGGGTACGACGTGGTGCCCAGCTATGACGATGCGGAGCTGGTGGTGGTCAACACCTGCGGCTTCATCGACAGCGCGGTGCAGGAGTCCCTGGAAGCCATCGGTGAAGCCCTGGCCGAGAACGGCAAGGTGATCGTCACCGGCTGCCTGGGTGCCAAAGAGAACCAGATCCGCGAGATCCACCCCAAGGTGCTCGAGATCACCGGTCCCCACGCCTATGAAGAGGTGCTGGGCCACGTCCACAAATACGTGGAAAAACCCACCCACAACCCCTTCACCAGCCTGGTGCCGGCCCACGGCGTCAAGCTGACCCCGCGCCACTACGCCTATCTCAAGATTTCCGAAGGCTGCAACCACCGCTGCACCTTCTGCATCATCCCCTCCATGCGCGGGGATCTGGTGAGCCGCCCCATCGGCGAAGTGCTGGCCGAAGCCAAGCGCCTGAAAGAGGCTGGCGTGAAGGAGATCCTGGTGATCTCCCAGGACACCTCCGCCTACGGCGTGGACGTCAAGCACCGCACCGGTTTCTACGACGGCATGCCGGTCAAGACCAGCATGGTGGCCCTGTGCGAAGAGCTGGCCAAGCTCGGCATGTGGGTGCGCCTGCACTACGTTTACCCGTACCCGCACGTGGATGACGTCATTCCCCTGATGCGCGACGGCAAGATCCTCCCCTACCTCGACATCCCGCTGCAGCACGCCAGCCCGCGCATCCTCAAATTGATGAAGCGCCCCGGCTCCGTCGAGCGCACCCTGGAGCGCATCCAGAAGTGGCGCGAGATCTGCCCCGAGATCACCCTGCGCTCCACCTTCATCGTCGGCTTCCCCGGCGAGACCGAAGAAGAGTTCCAGATGCTGCTGGACTTCATCGACAAGGCGGAACTGGACAGGGTTGGCTGCTTCAAATACAGCCCGGTCGAGGGTGCCAAGGCCAACGAGCTGCCGGATCCGGTGCCGGCCGAGGTGCAGGAAGAACGCTTCCAGCGCTTCATGGAGCTGCAACAGCAGGTCTCCATCCGCAAGCTGGCCCGTAAAGTGGGCAAAGAGATGCTGGTGCTGATCGACGAGGTGGACGAAGAGGGTGCCACCGGCCGCTCCGCCGCCGATGCCCCCGAGATCGACGGCCTGGTCTACCTGAACGGTGAAACCGGCCTCAAGCCCGGCGACATGGTCAAGGTCCGCATCGACGAAGCGGACGAGTACGACCTCTGGGCCAGCCTGGTGGAATAATCACGCCACTCCCCCTCAAAGCCAGTCGGTCTCACCGACTGGCTTTTTTAATGTCTGCAGCCCGTCAGGCTCTTGCATGCCCCCCTGTCATCCCCTGTCCCGCCCCTCATCACCGATCTCCCTCCCCTCCCTCTTTTCGCACGCGCCCGTGAACCAGCGCACACTTCTCTCCGCTCGCGTGAGTCGCTTGTTTCCTGCACAAAAATAAGCCGTGTCAACGGGGAAAAAACGAGCACGATCCAGCTCACATTATCGTTGTCACAGGGAGTGGCAATGAGACTTTTTACTTTGTGAGAATTAACGTAACTTTATAATTTAAAAAGATTTAAAATTCATTTTGACGATAATGACGTGCGCCGTGCAATTTTTACGATATCGACGAAATGAAGGGTTGTTGTTTTCCTGTTAATTCTGCTTTTCTAAGGGCGTTGGACGACACAACTACAAGGGTGCAAAACCTGACCAACAGCGAGGGCCGGTATCCAAGCATGCGATGTCGGTGCTCCATTCCAAAACCATGGAAGACCAATAAGAAAGGAAAAAATATGCTTGCCAAAGTATCCAAAATCGCAACCTCAGTCATGCTGGGAACTCTGCTCGCCGGTGCCACCGGCACAGCCATGGCCGCCGACAACAAGACGGTGCTGACCCTGGTTGCCCAGCAGGAAACCGCATGGGTCAAGAACTTCAACCCCTTCCTGCAAGCGGGTCTGCTCCACACCACCCGTCACTTCATCTATGAGCCGCTGGTGATCTTCAACGATATGCAGGGTGGCAAACCCGTCTATCGTCTGGCCACCCACTACGCCTTCAGCGATGATCTGAAATCCGTCACCTTCGACCTGCGCGAAGGGGTCAAGTGGTCCGATGGTGAAGCCTTCACCGCCGACGACATCCTCTTCTCCTTCAACCTGGTCAAGGCCAACAAGGCGCTGGACGAGCGCTCCATCTGGACCCAGATCAAGGGTGTCGAGAAGCTGGGTGACCACAAGGTCAAATTCGACCTGGCCGAGATCAACACCAACGTGGTGAACGACCTGGTGCTGGTGCCCATCGTGCCGGAGCACCAGTGGAAGTCGGTGAAAGACCCGGTGGCCTTCACCAACGACAAGCCGGTCGGGACCGGTCCCTTCACCGAAGTGGACAACTTCTCCGCCCAGCTCTACACCCAGTGCCGCAACCCGCACTACTGGGACAACGCCAGCCTCTCCATCGACTGCCTGCGCATGCCGCAGATGGCCACCAACGACCAGGTACTGGCCGCCGTGATGAAGGGTGACGTGGACTGGTTCGGCTCCTTCGTGCCGGACATCGAGCGCCTCTACGTCGGCAACGATCCCAAGAACAACAAGTACTGGTTCCCCGCCTCCGGCACAGTGGCGTTCAACGTCAACTTCCAGAGCAAGAACCCGGGCAACCACGAAGCCTTCAACGACATCAACTTCCGCCGCGCCTTCTCCATGGCCATGGACCGCCAGTCCATGGTGGACATCGCAGGCTACGGCTACCCCACCGTCAACGAGTACCCGTCAGGGCTTGGCAAGGCATTCGCCTCCTGGGACAACCCGGATGTCGAGAAGAAGTACGGCAAGTACAACAAGTTCGACCTGGAAGGGGCCAAGGCCCTGCTGAAA
Organism: Aeromonas sp. PrichA-15; assembly: GCF_017939245.1. Classification (NCBI taxonomy): domain Bacteria; kingdom Pseudomonadati; phylum Pseudomonadota; class Gammaproteobacteria; order Aeromonadales; family Aeromonadaceae; genus Aeromonas; species Aeromonas sp. PrichA-15. The sequence continues at coordinate 4,638 of NZ_JAGKRH010000044.1, forward strand.
CAGGCGGGCTACAAGGACTGTGACGGCGACAAGTTCCTCGACACCCCGAGCTGCAAGAAGATCGAGTTCAAGGTGCTGGTACCGAACGGCTGGACCGACTGGGTCAACACCGTCCAGATCGGGGTCGAAGGCCTGCAGGCCCTGGGCCTGAACGCCAAGACCGCCACCCCGGAAGCCACCGTCTGGACCGAGTCCCTGATCACCGGTGACTTCGACGTCGCCCTGCAGGGTTACTTTGCCGGTGCCAACCCGCACAAGTACTTCGAGACCGCTTTCCACTCCCGCAACATGGGTGAGCGCGGCAACCGCTTCGCGGCGCCCCGCTACAAGGATCCCGAGCTCGACAAGCTGATCGACGACTTCACCCAGACCGCCGATGCGGCCAAGCAGAAGGAGATCATGTTCGCCATCCAGGAGCGTGTCGGGGCCAACCAGACCATCATCCCGGTGTTCAACAACCCGACCTGGTACGAATACAGCACCAAGCGCTTCAATGGCTGGTTCAGTGCCGACAACCCGGTCGCCAAGCCGCAGGTACACCCGGACACTCCGGAGCGTCTGCTGCACGTGCTGTCACTCAAGCCAAACAGCTAATCACCCCGGCCCCCTGCGGGGGGCCCTCTTCCCCGCCATGTCTTCCATCCCCCGTCGTTGCCGGGGTTGGGGGAGCTTTGCCCGGCGCGGGGCAGGCTTGCAGTAAAAGGTATCACCATGGGATTTATACTTAGACGCTTCTCCTTCTATCTGGTCGCCTTCCTGGTGGCCGCCACCATCAACTTCCTGCTACCCAGAGCCATGCCGGGGGACCCCGTCTCCGTCATGTTTGCCCGGGCCGGCGCCATGATGGAACCCGCCGCACTGGAAGCCCTCAAAGCCACCTTCGGTTTCGTGGACGGCCCCATCGGCACCCAGTTTCTCACCTATGTGAAGAGCGTCTTCACCTGGGATCTCGGCACCTCGGTGCGCTACTACCCCCAACCGGTTGCCGACGTCCTCGGCCGCGCCATCGGCTGGACCCTGTTCCTGGTGGGCACCTCCACCATTCTGAGCTTCTCCATCGGCTCCATCGTCGGCATCTTCGCCGCCTGGTACCGAGGCGGACGCATGGACAGCATCCTCTCCCCGCTCACCCTGGTGATGCAGGCCATCCCCCCCGTGGTGGTCTCCCTGCTCGCCCTCTTCCTGTTCGGCGTGAGCCTCGGCTGGCTGCCCATCGGCTACGCCTACAGCCCCGAGATCCCCGCCGATTTTGGCTGGGAACACATCAAGAGCATCCTGCTGCACGCCATCATGCCGGTGGGCACCCTGGCCGCGGTGCAGGTAGGGGGCTTTCTCATCACCATGCGCAACAACATGATCAACCTCCTGGGCGAGGACTACATCACCATGGCCAAGGCCAAGGGGCTCTCCAGCAACCGGGTGATCTTCAACTACGGCGCGCGCAACGCCGTGCTGCCCAGCGTCACCGCCCTCTCCATGGCGCTCGGTTTCGTCATCGGCGGATCCCTCATCACCGAGGTGATCTTCAACTACCCCGGCCTGGGACTGACCCTCTATCAGGGCATCCTGGCCCGTGACTACCCCCTCATCCAGGGGCAACTGCTCATCATGACCATCACCATGCTCAGCTTCAATTTCCTGGCGGACGTGCTCTACGTCTTCCTGGATCCCCGTCTGCGTACAGGAGGCAAATAAGATGCGTATGCCGACTATCTTGAAAATCCTGCTGGGTAACAAGAAGGCCGCCTTCGGCCTCGCCATCGTGGTCACCTTCGTGCTGATGGCCCTGTTCGCCCCGCTGCTCGCCAGCAACGAACCCACCAAGCGGGTCGCCCGCCCCCACCAGCCCCCCAGCGTGGAGCTGGTGATGGGGTCCAACCGCATGGGCCACGATCTCTGGGCCCAGTTCACCAACGGCGCCCGCATCTCCCTGATGGTGGGCTTCGGGGCAGGCCTGCTGGTGTGCGCCCTGGCCATCACGGTGGGCATCACCGCCGGCTACTTCGGCGGCGTGGTGGACGAGTGCCTCACCTTCCTGATGAACGTGGTGTTGGTGATCCCGAACCTCCCCTTGTTGCTGGTGCTGGCAAGCTTCATCGGAGAGGCCTCCCCCATGGTGATCGCCCTTATCATAGGGTTGACCTCCTGGGCCTATGGCGCCCGGGTCATCCGCGCCCAGACCCTGGCCCTGCGGGAGAAGGAGTTCGTCATCGCCGCCGAGGTGCTGGGTGAACCGGCCTGGCGCATCATCCTGGTGGAGATACTGCCGAACCTCATCTCCATCATCGGGGTGAGCTTCATCGGGTCCATCATCTACGCCATCGTCACCGAGGCGACCCTGGAGTTCCTGGGCCTTGGCGACCCGACCGTCGTGAGCTGGGGCATCATGCTCTACAACGCCCAGACCTCGAGCGCCATCCTGGTGGGCGCCTGGTGGGAGATCCTAGCCCCCTGCTTCGCCATCGCCACCCTGGGGGCGGGCCTCGCCATGCTCAACTTCGCCATCGACGAAATCGCCAACCCGCAGCTTCGTTCCCACAAGGGCCTGCGCCGCTGGAAGCAGCTTGCCACTCCCATCACTGCTCAGGAGAAGACAGCATGAAGCCGCAACAACCCCTGCTGTCGGTGCGCCAGCTCTGCGTCGACTACATCACCGAGAGCGGCGACGTGCGCGCCGTCAATTCGGTCAGTTTTGACATCATGCCGGGTGAGGTGTTCGGCCTCGCCGGCGAGTCCGGCTGCGGCAAGTCCACGGTCGCCTTCTCGGTGGCGCGCCTGCACAAACCGCCCGCCTACATCAGCGGCGGCGAGATCCTGTTCAAGGGAGAGAACATCCTCGGCTTCGACGACGAGCGACTGCGCAGCTACCGCTGGCGCCAGGCGAGCGTGGTGTTCCAGTCCGCCATGAATGCGCTCAACCCCGTGCTGCGCATGGAGGAGCAGTTCTGCGACGTGCTCTTGGCCCACAACCCCGGCATGACCCGCTATGAAGCGATCAAGCGCGCCCAGGAGCTGCTGGAGATCGTCGACATCCACCCGAGCCGGCTCAAGGACTATCCGCACCAGTTCTCCGGCGGCATGCGCCAGCGGCTGGTGATCGCCATCGCCATGGCCCTCAACCCCGAGCTGCTCATCATGGACGAACCCACCACGGCGCTCGACGTGGTGGTGCAGCGGGAGATCCTGCAGAAGGTCTATGCACTGAAAGAGAAGTTCAACTTCTCCATCCTCTTCATCACCCATGACCTCTCCTTGATGGTCGAATTTTGCGATCGCATCGGCATCATGTACGCGGGGGAACTGGTGGAGGTGGCGCCGGCCAAAGCGATCCTGACCGCGCCCCTGCACCCCTACACCCGGGGCCTTGGCAACTCCTTCCCCCCCCTGCTCGGGCCCAAGACCGTGCTGGAGGGGATCCCTGGCAGCCCACTCAATCTGCTGGAGGTGCCGGTGGGCTGCCGCTTCCAGGCACGCTGCGCCAAGGTGCATGAGCGCTGCCGCCAGGAATACACCCGGCTGGCCGAGATCCGGCCCGGCCAACAAGCTGCCTGTCACCTTCATGAGGCAGCAGAGGAACAACCGGATCTTCCGATCCATCTGGACAAGGCCGCTGGCTGTTAAGGATGTCTGTCATGCAAATCGCCCAAACCGACGCGCCCATCATCGAGGTCCAGCACCTCTACAAGGACTTCGCCGTCAACTCCAACGCCATCAAGAGCGGCAAGATGCGGGCGCTGTCCGACATCACCTTCAACCTGCACCGGGGCCGCGCCCTGGCAGTGGTGGGGGAATCCGGCTCCGGCAAGAGCACCATCGCCAAGATCATCGCCAAGATGTACAAGCTCTCCAACGGCCGCATCCTCTACCGTGGCCGGGATCTGGAGGAGTTCAACAAGGGCACCGCCCTGCTGGACTATCGCCAGAGCGTGCAGATGGTGTGGCAGGATCCGTTCGGTTCACTGAATCCGACCCACACCATCTACCACCACATCGCCCGCCCCCTGCTGCTGCACAGCAAGGTGAGTGACAAGCGGGATCTGCCCGACATGGTCTATGGCCTCCTTGAAAAGGTGGGGCTGACTCCCGCCAAGGCGACCGCGGCCAAGTACCCGCACCAGCTCTCCGGCGGCCAGCGCCAGCGGGTCAACATCGCCCGCAACCTGGCGGTGGAGGCGGAAGTGGTGCTGGCGGACGAGCCCACCTCCATGCTCGACGTCTCCATTCGCATCGGCATCCTCAACCTGATGGAGCAGATGAAGAACGAGCTCGGCGTCTCCATGCTCTACATCACCCACGACATCGCCACCGCCCGCTACGTGGCCGAAGATCTGGCGGTGATGTATGTGGGCCACATGGTGGAGTGGGGGGAGGTGGACGAGATCCTGCACCACCCCCAGCACCCCTACACCCAGCTGCTCATCTCGGCGGTGCCGGATCCCGAGAAGAGCATCCACGCCGAGCTGGAGGGAGGCCGCAAGGGGGAGATCCCGCTCTGGACCCCGGAATCCCGTGGCTGTCCCTTTGCCGGGCGCTGCCATCAGGCCATGCCCCGCTGCAAGGAGAGCCTGCCCCCGGTGACCCGGCTCGCCGACAACCACTTCGTGCGCTGCTACCTCCACGAACAGGGGTAAGCAGGCCCGCGGCCGGGCGCCGTCGCCCGGCCATGCCTCGCGTCGGGGCCGCAAGGCCCCGCAATGAGCCTCGCCCGCCAGGGGCGAGCCTTCGGAGTAAGACCTTGATGGAACTTTTGATCAACCAGGTGGGTTACGAATGCCACGGGGAGAAGAGCGCCCTGCTGCAGTGCGGCGCCGACCTCGATATCCGCGGCCACGTCAGGTTGCTGCGCCAGCAGGACGACCACCTCCTGCTGGAGACGCCGCTGGTGGCAGCGGGATGCGTCCCCGGCTGGCAGGGGCGCCACTACTGGCGGGCCGATTTCTCCGCCTTCACCGAGCCCGGCCACTACCGGCTGGAGGCCGTCGTGACCACGGGAGCGCAGAAGCGCCTGGTGCGCTCCACCCCCTTTGCCATCGGCCGGGGGCTGCTGGCGCGCCGCTGCCTCTCCGATGTCATCCACTACTTCAAGGGACAACGCGCCAGCGGCACCTTCGACCGGGCAGACCGCAGGGCACGCCTCTTTGGCACCGATCAGCGCCGGGACGTACATGGCGGCTGGTTCGACGCCAGCGGCGACATGAGCAAGTACCTGAGTCACCTCTCCTACGCCAACTACCTCAATCCCCAGCAGACCCCCATGGTGGTCTGGTCCCTGCTCAAGTGCCGGGAACTCCTGGCGACACGTCGCGACATCGACGGGATGAACCTGTGCAAACGGCTCAATGACGAGGGGTTGCACGGGGCGGATTTTCTCTGCCGGATGCAGGACGAGAGCGGCTTCTTCTACATGACCCTGTTCGACAAGTGGAGCAAGGATCCCGAACAGCGGGAGCTGTGCGCCTATGCGACCCAGCAGGGGATCAAGTCCGCCCGCTGGCAGGCGGGTTTTCGCCAGGGGGGCGGCATGACCATCGCCGCCCTGGCCCGCGCCGCCCGGGAACCGAGTGGCGGCGACCTTGACACAAGCCAGTACGCCGAAGCGGCCAGACGCGGCTACCTGCACCTGCGCGAGCACAACCTCGCCTACCTGGACGACGGGGTCGAGAACATCATCGACGACTATTGCGCCCTGCTGGCGGCGGTCGAGCTCACCAGAACGCTGAGCGCCGAGTGGCTCTCCGAGGCGCGGGATCGGGCTGGCCGGCTGTGCGCCCGCCAGCGCGCCCATCCCGATCTCGGCCACCATTGGGCCGCCAACGACGATGGCTCTCGCCCCTACTACCACGCCGCCGAGGCGGGCCTGCCGGTACTGGCGCTGCTGGAGTATCTCGCCATCGAGCCGGATCCGGCGCGCCAGTGGGCGGCCCGGACCGTCGCCGAGCAGGCCCTGGCGACCGAGCTGGCCCTCGCGGCCCGGGCAGGCAACCCGTTCGCCCTCGCCCGCCAGTATGTGAAAGGGGTCGATGAGGCGCCCCGGGTGAGCTTCTTTATGCCCCATCACAACGAGTCGGGTTACTGGTGGCAGGGGGAGAACGCCCGGCTGGCATCGCTCGCCACCATGGCGTTTGCTGCCGCGCAGCACCTGCCCGGGCAGAGCGCACTGCTGCGCACCTTCGGCCAGCAGCAGCTCGACTGGATCCTGGGGAGAAACCCCTTCAACGCCTGCATGCTGGCGGGTCAGGGCATCAACAACCCGGAATACACCGCCGGCTACCCCAATGCGCAGGGGGGGATCTGCAACGGCATCACCGCCGGCTTCGATGACGAAAATGACGTGGCCTTTATTCCAGAGGCGTACAAGGATCGGCTGGATCAGAACTGGCGCTGGGGGGAGCAATGGATCCCGCACGCCGCCTGGTTCGCCCTGGCCATCACTTGGCAGAGCGCACAAGGAGGCCACCATGATTGAGAGCGGTTCACACATCACTCGCACCGGGGAGAGCCCTGGATCCTCCATACCGCCAGCCAGGTTTACCCTGGCCATCACCTGGCAAAGCGCGCAGGGAGGCCCCCATGATTGAATTCTGGGTCGGGGTGGACGGCGGCGGCACCCACACCCGGGCCCGCATTCGCAACAACGCAGGCAAGCTGCTCGGCGAGGGGCGCGCCGCCGGCTCCAATCTGGAGCTGGGCATCGCCCTCGCCCACGGTCATGTGCTGGCTGCCATCGATCAGGCCCGCATCGACGCGGGTCTGCCCAGAGAGAGCGAACAGCGGATGGGAGTCGGGCTCGCACTCGCCTCCGCCGAGCTCGCCGACTGCTACCACGCCATGCTGACCATGCCCTTCCCGTTTGCGCGGGTGAAGCTCACCTCCGATGCCTTTGGTGCCTGCCTCGGCGCCTTCGACGGCCAGGAGGGGGCCATCCTGATCGCGGGCACCGGCTCGGCGGGGCTCATCTACCGGGAGGGACACCTTCGCACCTGCTCGGGTCGCGGATTCCCCGTCTCGGATCTCGGCAGCGGCGCCTGGCTCGGGCTGCGCGCCATCCAGCAATCCCAGCTCTGCCACGACGGCATCCTGCCCCCCAGCACCCTGGCGGTGCGCCTGATGGATCACTTCAAGCGGGATCAGGCCGAGGTGGTGCGCTGGGCTGCGCGCGCCATCCCGGCCGACTATGGCCGCTTCGCCCCCTGGGTGTTCGATGCCGCGAGCGACGGGGACGATCTCGCCACCGCCCTGCTGGATGAGACCTGTGCCCAGCTCGGCATGCTGCTGGAGGGCATGACCCAGCTCGGGGCAGACCGGATCGCCCTGCTGGGCGGCATCGGCACGCGCCTCGCCCCCCGTCTGGGCCACTTCCATCTGGTCGCCCCCAAGCGCGACGCGCTGGAGGGGGCCATCCTGTTTGCCAGGACGGAGGCGCTGCCATGTCTGCATCCCTGAGCCTTGCCGGGCCGACAACACCTGCGGGACAGGCTCCCGTTTCCTTCACCCCATCAGAGGAATTCCCATGTCCGCACCCCTGATCCACACCCGGGTCGATCACCGTGACGGTGACGATGTCTGGTTTCGCTTCACCCTGAGCCAACTGCCAGCAGCCCCCTGGAAACTCCACTTCTGCCTCGCCCGCCAGATCGATCCCCACTCGATCGAAGGGGGCACCCTGGAGCGTCAGAGCGGCAGTTACAAGGTCATGGTGCCCCATGAGGGGGTGAGCGAGCTGCTCTTCTGTTGTCGCAACACCCCGCTCAAGCATGACTCCGATATGCCCAAGGGTTTCTTCCTGAGCCTGGAGAGCAAGGGACAGCTGCAACCCCTGGTGCTGGAGGGGGAAGACCTTGGCCTGACCAACCCGCCCTCCCCGGGCCCCGACCTGCCACAGGTGGAGGCCGTCAATGGCCTCGTGCCCCAGCCCGCCCACCTGATTTATACAGAAGGCAACTTCCGGCTGGCCGAGCGGGCCCACGTCGACGGCCCCGTTCCCCTCGCCTCCCTGCTAGCCCATTTCAACGAGCTGACAGGCCTGGCCCTGACCCAGGATCACGATGCGGAGATCCACCTCGTCGAGGCGACACTTCCCCCCGAGGGGTATGAGCTCACCATCACCCCTGAGGAGATCGTCATCCGGGCCGCCGGCGAGGCGGGCTGGCGACACGGGCTGGTGAGCCTGGCCCAGTGGGCGCTGCAACACGGAGAGAGCCTGCCCTGCCTGACGGTGCGGGATGCACCGCGCTTCGGTTTTCGCGGCATCTTCCTCGACTGTGCCCGCCACTTCCACTCCATCGCCACCCTCAAGCGCCTGCTCAAGCAGATGAGCCTCTACAAGTTCAACCGCTTCCACTGGCACCTCACCGATGACGAGGGGTGGCGCCTTGAGATCAAGGCCTTCCCCCAGCTGACCGCCGTGGGTGCCTGGCGCGGCCATGGCCTGGCGGTGGGGCCCCAGCTGAGCGGCGGCCCCGACCCTTATGGCGGTTACTACACCCAGAGCGAGGTGCGCGAGCTGGTCGCCTACGCCGCCGGGCTTGGCATCACCATCATTCCGGAAATAGACATCCCGGGGCACTGTCACGCCGCCATCAAGGCGCTGCCCGAGCTGCTGGTGGAAGAGGCAGACCGCTCCCGCTACCTCTCGGTGCAATATTTCGACGACAACGTGCTCAACCCGGCCCTGCCCGGCACCTACCGGTTCCTGGACGCCGTGATGGACGAGGTGTGCGATCTCTTCCCAGGGAGTCAGGTTCACATGGGGGGGGACGAAGTGCCCACCGGCGTCTGGACCGACAGTCCCGCCTGCCAGCAGCTGATGGCCGAGCAAGGGTATCAGGATTGCGGCGAGCTGCAGGGGCACCTGCTGCGCCACTGCCAGCAATACCTGGCCAGCAAGGGCAAGCAGATGCTGGGGTGGGAAGAGATACTGCACGGTGACAAGGTGAGCCGGGAGGCCACCGTCTTCGCCTGGACCAGCTTCCAGGCCGGCCTGGATGCCGCCGCATCCGGTTACCCCGTGGTGATGGCGCCTGCCCAGCACCTCTATCTGGATCTCGCCTGGAGTCAGGACATCCACGAGCCGGGACTCTACTGGGCGGGTACCCTCAACCTGGCGCAGGTGCATGCATGCGATCCTGCCCCGGCCGATTTCCATGCCAACGATAACATCCTGGGGGTGCTGAGCCCCTTGTGGTCGGAACTGATCACCTCTCGCGATCGTCTCGACTACATGTTGTTCCCGCGCATGCTGGCCACGGCAGAGGTGGCCTGGAGCACTCCCGCCCGCAAGGTGTGGGAGCACTTCGTCGCCCGTCTGCCCGGCCAGCTGCACATCCTCGACCAGTTGCAAGTGCGTTACCGGGTGCCACAGAGGTAGTGTTATCTTTTTCTTTTCGGCGACCTTTTGGTCGCCGTTTTTTTACCCATCAACAACAAAAACCCAACCTAGCCCCTACTTTTCATCTGCCTTTGTTGGCAAAATAAGGCCCCCGATGAAACCAGACAGGGGATGCATCTCCCTGCGGTTCCGCCACAATAACAATCAGCAAACAGATCGGAGCTTACCCTTATGGCCCGCAAACACGCCCAGGTCGTGGACAGTGAAGTGGAATTTCCCGCCGACGTGCAACTCGTCTCCACCACGGATCTGCGCGGCGTCATTACCTACGCCAACCCCGCCTTCTGCCGCATCGCCGGTTACCAGGTCGATGAACTGGTCGGCCACAACCACAACCTGGTTCGCCACCCCGACATGCCCAAGGCCGCCTTCGCCGATCTCTGGGATCGCCTCAAGGAGGGCAACCCCTGGCGGGGAGTGGTGAAAAACCGCTGCAAGGATGGCCGCTATTACTGGGTCGACGCCTACGTCACCCCCATCTACGAGCACGGCAAGATAAGCGGCTACCAGTCGGTGCGCTGCAAGCCCGACCCCCAGCTCAAGCAGGCTGCCGCCCAGGCCTATCGGGCCCTGCTTTCGGCCGAGCAACGGGGCACCCCGGCCCGCCCCTCGCTGCGCCGTTTCAGGCCGCTGATGCTCGGCCTGCCACTGCTGGCGCTGCTGGTCTGGGCCGCCCTCACCCAGGGCCCCCTCACCGCGCTGCTGATGCTGCTTCCCCCCCTCGCCATCGCGGGCGCCTACTGGCGCGAGCTCATCGCCTTGCCCCGCTATCTCAGGCAGCTCGGTCAGCAATATGACAGCCTGACCCGGCTGGTCTATTCGGGGGATGCCCCGGGGGCCATCGCCGATTTTCACCTGAAGATGCTGCAAGCCCGGATCCGCACCGTGCTGGGGCGGGTCGACGATGCCACCCATCCGCTTCAGGCCCTGGCAACCGATCTGCAGGACTCCTCACACCGCGCCTTCCTCGACATCAACGAGCAGGATGCCCAGACCCAGCAGATGGCGGCCGCCATGACCCAGATGGCCAGCACCGCACACGAGATTGCCCGCAACATCCAGGACACCAACGGCCAGGTGACCGAGGCACGCAGCAGTTGCCAGAGCACGGTGGAACAGCTGGACCAGACCCAGCAGCAGATGACCAGGCTAGCCAGCCAGGCGGAGCAGGCCTTCCACTCCGCGGTGGAGCTCGCCAGCGAGTCGGAGCGCATTGGCAGCGTGATGGGTGAAATCCAGGGCATCGCCGAGCAGACCAACCTGCTGGCCCTCAACGCCGCCATCGAGGCCGCCCGTGCCGGCGAGCAAGGGCGCGGCTTTGCGGTGGTGGCGGACGAGGTGCGCACCCTGTCGACCCGTACCCACAAGGCGACCGAGCAGATCCAGGGCAGCATCAGCCAAATCCAGCACACCCTGGAGCGCTGGCAGGGCATGATGCAGGACAACCTGGCCCAGACCCGGGAATGCGTCGAGATGACCCGCCAGGGATCAGGCAACCTGCACCTGGTGCTGGGTGAAATCGATCAGGTGACCGAATTCTCCACCCAGATCGCCGCCGCCGCGGAGCAGCAGCAGGTGGTGGTGGAGGAGATCAGCCGCAACATCCACCAGATCTCCGAATACTCCCGCGCCAACAGCCAGAAGATCCAGGCGGTGGACGACTCCAGCCAGGAGCTGCTCAGGCGGGCCCGCGAGCTCAGGGGACTGAGCCAGACCTTCGGCTGACAGATTGCAAGCTCCATGACAGAAGCGCCACAATGGCGCTTCTGCTGTTTTTGACGAGCCATCATCATGAGAACGAACGCGCCCCCCCTGGACAAGACGGCCCGCATCGAGGCGATCCTGGCCCTGATCCCCCCCGGCCGCGTGGTGAGCTACGGCCAGGTGGCGGATCTCGCGGGCCTGCCCGGACGGGCACGACTGGTGGGAAAAGTCTTGCGGGAGACCGACAAGGTGCTGCCCTGGCACCGGGTGCTGGGGGCGGCAGGCACCATTTCGCTGCCAAAAGGATCCGCAGGCTTTGACAAGCAAGCGGGGCTGCTGCAGGAGGAGGGGGTGCCCGTGATTGGCGGGCGGGTCAGGATGCGGGAGTGGCAGTGGCAGCCCGACCTGGCCGAGCTGCTCTTTCTGGTTCCCTTCTGACGAGGCTGGCACGCCCCGAAGGGATGGGGGCTCTTGCAACAAAGGGAGGGCCTCTGTGGTCGCCCTCCGTCACGTTCTCTTCCCTAGTCGCCGGCAATGGGCCCCAGAATGTCATCGCTGCGCACCTGTACCGGGATGGTCTCATCCTCCCGTTGCAAGAGCACCAGCAGACTCTGTCTGTCCACCTCCAGCACATAGGCGGTTCCTTCACGGGTCAGGCAGGTCATGCCCGGCCGTATTTCATGTATCTCCATGACAACTCCCTGTCTTGCGCTGCCATCCATGCAGCCATTCCAGTATATCGCCATCCACCAACAAAGAGGCCCCTCGCAAGGGGCCTCTTTCATCATGCTGTGAGCGGCGTCGCCATCAGGCTTTCTTCGCCTTGGGCAGGCTCTCCTGCCATTTTCCGTTGTCGTAATGGGCTGTCCAGCCGGTCGCCTTGCCGTTGACCTCGGTCATCACGTACTGCTCCTTGGTCTTGCGGCTGAAGCGCACCACGGAGGCGTTTCCGTCAGGATCTGACGCCGGGGCGTCCGCCAGGTACTGGTGCTTGGGAGAGAGGCGATCGCGGAAGCGCTTGAGCTCCTCCACCAGGGGCGCACGGGTCTCGCGGGATTTGGGGAAGTTGCTGGCGGCCAGGAACAGGCCGGCAGCGCCGTCCCGCAGCACGAAGTGGGCGTCGGACTGGGTGCATTTCAGCTCGGGCAGGGGTACCGGATCCTCTTTCGGCGGCGCGATGTCGCCATTTTTCAGGATCTTGCGGGTGTTCTTGCAGCTCTCGTTGGTGCAACCCATGTATTTGCCGAAACGGCCATTCTTGAGCTGCATCTCGGATCCGCAGCGATCGCACTCAATGCTCGGCCCTTCGTAACCCTTGAGCTTGAACTGCCCCTGTTCCACTTCGTAGCCATCGCAATCCGGGTTGCGACCACAGACGTGCAGCTTGCGGCTGTCGTCTATGATGTAGGCGTCCATGGCGGTGCCGCAGATCCCGCAGCGATGCTTGGCACGCAGCGCATCGGTTTCCGCCTCATCCCCGTCGGTGGCGGAGACGAACTCGTCCGCACTGACCAGGTTGATGGTCTTCTTGCAGCGCTCCTTGGGCGGCAGGGCATAGCCGGAGCAACCGAGGAAGACGCCGGTGGTGGCGGTACGGATACCCATCTTGCGGCCACAATCCGGGCAGTCGATGTCGGTCAGCACCATCTGGTTGGCACGCATGCCTCCCTCTTCATGGGGCTTGTCGGCCTGCTCCAGCTCCTGGGTGAACTCGGCGTAGAAGGCGTCGAGCACCTTCTTCCACTCCAGGCTCCCCTCGGCGATGCCGTCGAGCTTGTCTTCCATCTTGGCGGTGAACTCGTAGTTCATCAGCTCGACGAAGTTCTCCACCAGGCGGTCGGTGACGATCTCACCCATCTTCTCGGCGAAGAAGCGGCGGCTCTCGACCCGCACATACCCACGGTCGACGATGGTGGAGATGATGGAGGCGTAAGTGGACGGACGGCCGATGCCGCGCTTTTCCAGCTCGCGCACCAGGGCCGCTTCGGTGAAGCGGGCGGGCGGCTTGGTGAAGTGCTGGCGCGGATCCAGCTTGACCAGTTTCAGCACCTCGCCGACGGTCACCGCCGGCAGCTGGCTGTCTTCCCCCTTGCGGCCCATGGGCGGCAGGGCCTTGGTCCAGCCGGCGAAGCGCAGGGTGCGACCGCGCGCCTTGAGCTCGAACTCCCCTGCCTTGACGGTCAGGGTGGAGGAGTCGTACTGGGCCGGGGTCATCTGGCAGGCGACAAACTGGCGCCAGATGAGGTCATAGAGCCGCATGGCATCGGGCTCCATCCCTTCCAGCATCTCGGCAGTCACCTGGACACTGGAGGGGCGAATCGCCTCGTGGGCCTCCTGGGCATTGGCCTTGGCGCCGTAGAGGTTCGGCTCGCTCGGCAGGTAGGCGGCGCCATACTGCTCGCCGATGTATTCCCGCACCGCGTCCACCGCCTCTTTGCTGAGGTTGGTGGAGTCGGTACGCATATAGGTGATGTAACCCGCTTCATAGAGACGCTGGGCCATCATCATGGTCTTCTTGACCCCGAAGCTCAGACGGGTAGAAGCGGCCTGCTGCAAGGTGGACGTGATGAAGGGAGCGGACGGCTTGGAGCCGGTCGGCTTGTCTTCCCGGTTGACCACCTTGTAGTCGACCCCTTCCAGGGCCGCCACGGCGGCGAAGGTCTCGGCCTGGGTCACCGGCTTGAAGTCGGCACCGTTGCGGCTGACCACTTCCATGCGCAGCTCGCTCTTCTCGGCGGTGAGCAGGTCGGCGTTGAGCTCCCAGAACTCCACCGGCACGAACGCCTTGATCTCGCGCTCCTTGTCGACGATGAGGCGCACCGCGACGGATTGCACCCGACCGGCGGAGAGGCCGCGGGCCAGCTTCTTCCACAAGAGCGGGGAGACCATGTAACCCACCACCCGGTCGAGGAAACGACGGGCCTGCTGGGCGTTGACGCGATGAATGTTCAACTCGGACGGCTGGGCGAACGCCTCCTGGATGGCGCTCTTGGTGATCTCGTTGAACACCACGCGCTTGTAGCGGCTGTCGTCGCCACCGATGATCTCGCGCAGGTGCCAGGCGATCGCTTCCCCCTCTCTATCCAAGTCGGTTGCGAGATAGATGGTGTCGGCCTTGGCGGCCAGACTTTGCAACTCGCTGACCACTTTTTCCTTGCCGGGCAAAATCTGGTAGTTGGCCTGCCAGCCTGCGGTCGGGTTGATGCCCATCCTTGAGAACAGGGCGTTGCGATCCTTGGCCGCCTTCTCGGATTCGCTGAGCTTGATGCCGCGAATGACAGGTTTTTTGGGCTCGGTGCTGGCGCTGCCGCTGGTCGGCAGATCGCGCACGTGGCCTACGCTGGATTTCACCACGTAGTCCTTGCCCAAATATTTGTTGATGGTCTTGGCCTTGGCCGGAGACTCCACGATGACCAGTGATTTGCCCATGCTGTAACTATTATCCTCATTGCACCCGACGGGGTTGGCGTGCGGTTTTGTGGGGCTGTATAAGAGATTTGACGGGAAAAAGCAATCTTGCGGGTCAATTTGCCCGACAGCCCGAACCGCCCTGCTTCTTTATTTATTAATGCGAAGCCGGGGCGCGGGAAGCAACCGCTTTTTTGTTTTTATGCTATATCCCCCCCTTTTTTAGATTGGAAATGACATATCCAGCCACCCTTGTGACATAAAAACCCATTCTGGTTATCAGCTTGTTACAAAGGATGAAATCTCTTTATAATGGCCGCACACCGCAGCTTTGTGCGCGGAAGGAACCGCTCCCCATATAAAAATCGAAAGGATGTGATCATGAAGCACTTCGAGGTCAACTTCGACGGCCTGGTCGGCCCCACCCACAACTATGCCGGCCTCTCCTATGGCAACGTCGCCTCCCAGAGCAACGCCAAAGAGGCCTCCAACCCCAAGGAAGCGGCCAAGCAGGGGCTGCGCAAGATGAAGGCGCTGACCGACCTCGGCATGGTGCAGGGCGTGCTGGCCCCCCAGGAGAGACCGGATCTCGCGACCCTGCGCCGCCTGGGCTTCACCGGCAACGATGCCAGCGTCCTGGCCCAGGCCGCCAGACAGGCCCCCGCCGTGCTGGCCGCCTGCTATTCGGCCTCCAGCATGTGGACCGCCAACGCCGCCACCGTCTCCCCGAGCGCCGACACCCAGGATGGCCGCATCCACTTCACCCCCGCCAACCTGACCAACAAGTTCCACCGCTCCCTGGAGCCCGAGGTGACCGGGCGCATCCTGCGGGCCGTGTTCAACAACGATCGCCACTTCTATCACCACCAGCATCTGCCGGAGAACGACCACTTCGGTGACGAAGGCGCCGCCAACCACACCCGGCTGTGCCGCGCCTATGGCGAGGCCGGGGTCGAGCTGTTCGTCTATGGCCGCAGCGCCTTCGACGTCTCCCAGCCCGCCCCCAAACGCTATCCGGCCCGCCAGACCCTGGAAGCGAGCCAGGCCATCGCCCGCCTGCATGGCCTGGGGGATGAGAGTGCGGTCTTCATTCAGCAGAACCCGGACGTGATCGATCAGGGGGTGTTCCACAACGACGTCATCGCGGTGGGCAACCAGAACGTGCTGTTCTTCCACCAGCAGGCGTTCCTCAATACCGACGCTGCGCTGGCCGAGGTGCGTACCAAGTTCGGCGACGGGGAGCTGCACTTCATCGAGGTGCCGACCAGCGAAGTGTCGGTGCAGGATGCGGTGAAGTCCTATCTGTTCAACACCCAGATCCTCACCCTGCCATCCGGCGAGATGGCGATCATCGCCCCCACCGAATGCCGCGACAACCCGGCGGTGTCCGCCTATCTGGCCAGGCTGGTGATCCTGGGCACCCCCATCAAGGACGTCCACTACATGGACGTGAAGCAGAGCATGAGAAACGGCGGCGGCCCCGCCTGTCTGCGTCTGCGGGTTGCCATGAACGACACCGAGCTCGCCGCGGTCAACCCGGCCTGCCTCATCACCGACAGCCAGTTTGCCCGCCTGGATCAGTGGGTCGAGAAGCACTATCGCGACAGCCTGGCGCTGGACGATCTGCGCGACCCCTCCCTGGTGCTGGAGACCCGCACCGCCCTGGACGAGCTGACCCAGATCCTGAAACTCGGCTCCGTCTACCCCTTCCAGCGCTGAGGTGCGCCATCGGCCTGCAGAGCCGACGCAATAAAAAAAGAGAGCCGGGCAATGCCCGGCTCTCTTTTTAGTCCTTTGCACTGAGCTATAAAACCTGTTCACGAGCTGTAGCGAGAGATCGTCAGCAAGGTGAAGAGCAGCGCAGGAACCGGAGTGTGTAGATACACATGAGGATTCCGAGCAGCACATGAGCCTCGATCACGACCTCGCAGTAAGCTCGAAACAGGTTCTCAGCGCCAGGGGCTTTGTTGCCACAGCCGACCAAGGCCGGCCTCCAGCCCCAGTGCAGCCTGCTTGCCAAGCTTCTGGGTCAGGCTCCTTGGTTTGCTGTAGCGGATGCCGACCACCTTGTGATGGCTGGCCTGGGCCAGCAGGTAGTCATCGCTGGTGCAAAGCGCATCCACCAGACCGAGCTGCTTGGCCTGGCTCGCCAGCCAATGCTCGCCGGTGGTCACCTTGTCGATGTCGAGACCGGGTCTGTGCTCGGCCACGAAGGCCTTGAACTGTTCGTGGATGGCCCCCAGCTCCTCGCGAAACTTCTCCCGCCCCAGATCGTCGTTCTCGCCGAACATGGTGATGGTGCGCTTGTACTGGCCTGCGGTGTGCATCTCGAATTCGATGTCGTGCTTCTTGAGCAACTTGTTGAAGTTCGGCATCTGGGCAATCACCCCGATGGATCCGACGATGGCGAACGGCGCCGCCAGGATCTTGTCCGCGACGCAGGCCATCATGTAGCCACCGCTCGCCGCCACCTTGTCGATGGCCACGGTCAGCGTAATGTCCTTGTCCCGCAGCCGCTGCAACTGGGAGGCGGCCAGGCCGTAGCCATGCACCACGCCGCCGCCGGATTCGAGGCGCAGCAGCACCTCGTCCCCGGGCCGGGCCACGCCTATCACGGCACTCACCTCTTCCCGCAGGGAGGCCACTTCCTTGGCATCCATGCTGCCGTTGAAGTCGATGACGAACAGCCGGCTGCGCTCATCCTCCCCCTTGGCTTTGGCCTTGTGCTCCGCCTTGCGGGTCTTCTCCATCTGCTTGCGCTCGGCCTTGCCCGCCAAGGCTGCCTGCAGTTGATGGCGCCCCTGCTCCAGCTCGCCGGAGAGATCCGTCACCACCAGCTCCCCCTTGCGGGATTTGGGCTGGCGGCTGCTCGCCACCATCAGGATGACGGCGCCGATAGCCAGCAAGAAGGTGAGGGTCTTGGCCAGAAACAGGCCGTATTCGGTCAAAAATGCCACTTGATGCTCCGCGCTATGTCCGGTTTTTTCACATAGTAAGGAGTTTGCCCCCCTCGCGCAAAAACTCTGCCATCTTCCGTGCCAAGGGCGGAGGGATCGACGCTATCGCCCTGTTTTATTCACATTTTTGCCGTCTCATACTGGTCAACTGCCGGGCCGGATCAGTACACTTGCCCACTCGATTCGTTGCGCCAAGCCGCCAGGCATTGTTAACAGGAGTCCACATGCTCGACTATCAGGCCCCCCGTGATCTGCTCAAGGACAAGGTCATTCTGGTGACGGGTGCCGGTGACGGCATCGGCCGCGAAGCGGCCCTCACCTATGCGGCCCACGGTGCCACCGTGATCCTGCTCGGGCGTACCAGTGCCAAGCTGGAGGCGGTCTACGACCAGATTGAAGCGGCCGGTCACCCCCTGCCCGCCATCGTGCCAGTGGACTTGAAAGGGGCTACTGCCGCCCACTACCGCGGTATGGCGGAAACCTTCGCCCAGCAGTTCGGCCGCCTCGATGGCGTGCTGTTCAACGCCGGGCTGCTCGGCACCCTGTCGCCGTTCGAACACATTCAGGAGCAGGAGTGGGACGAGGTGATGCAGGTCAACGTCAAATCCGAATTCCTGCTGACCCAGGCGCTGCTGCCCCTCATTCGCCAGACCGCCAAGGAGCACGGCGAGGCGTCCATCGTCTACACCTCCTCCAGCGTGGGCCGCAAAGGGCGCGCCTACTGGGGCACCTATGCCATTTCCAAGTTCGCCGTCGAAGGCATGATGGAGGTGCTGGCGGACGAGCTGGAGAACACCAGGGTGCGGGTCAACACCCTGAACCCGGGCGGCACCCGCACCAGGATGCGGGCCAGCGCCTTCCCGGCGGAAGATCCGCAAACCCTCAAGACCCCGGCCGATCTGATGCCCCTCTATCTCTACCTGATGGGGCGTGACAGTCAGGGCCAGAGCGGCAAGACCTTCGGGGCCCAGCCCAAATAAATCAACAAATCAACCGGATGGGATTACAGTGAAGAGGGGGTGCCAAGGCGCGCCCTGTTGAATCCCATCGGCCCCAGACAGGTTGCACTATGTTTCGTCCCAAGAGCACGTTTGAGCAATGGCGGATCTTTCAGGCGGTGGTGGACTGCGGCGGTTATGCCCAGGCTGCCGAGGCGCTGAACAAGAGCCAATCCTCCCTCAATCATGCGGTTGCCAAGCTGCAACAGAGTCTGGGGGTGGCCCTGCTGGAGGTGCGGGGACGCAAGGCGGTGCTGACGCCGGCGGGGGAGATCTTCCTCAAGCGGGCGCGCCAGCTCAGCCAGCAGGTGGAAGAGCTGGAGAACCTGGCCAACAACCTGGAGCGGCAGTGGGAGCCGCAGATCAACCTCTATGTGTCCGTGGTGCAGCCGCGGGAGCGCCTCTACCGGGCGCTGGCCCACTTCTACCCCCGCAGCCGCGGTTGCCGCATCAACCTGCACGAGCGGATCCACTGCCACTTCAATGCGCTGCAGGCGGGAGATCTGATGCTCTCCGAGCACCTGCCCCAGGATCGCACCGGCCTGCCGCTGGACGAAGTCTGTCTGCTTCCTCTGTGCGCAGCGGGCCACCCCCTTGCGGAGCAGGGAGAGCCCATCACCGCCGAGGTGCTGGCCAGCCACAACCAGATAAGCCTGCATCCCCCCATCCACCGCTCGGTGGACTGGAACGATGCGGACGACACCGGCTGGAAGGCGACCCACTATCACGAGGTGCTCAACATGATGCGCCTTGGCATGGGTTACGCCTGGGTGCCCCGCCACCTGGTGCAGGAGGAGCTCGCCGAGGGCTCGCTGGTGCAGCTGGATCTCACCGGCGGCAACGAACGCTATCTCTACACCTACCTGCTCACCCCCTCGGTGGAGGCGCTGGGACCGGCGGCCGAGCTGCTGCTGCGCTGCCTGCGCATCGAATACCAGGGAGACAACCCCAGGTAAGGCCGCTTCTTCCCCGCACGACCGGGGCACTGGTGCCGGCACATCCTGGCATCGGCTCCTTTTTGCATCCCCTATACGTTGGGGACCCGCCAACAGGCGGCCAGCGCCATCAGCGCCAGGGCCGCCGCCACCATGAAGACCCCGTGGAAGCTCCAGAGCTCCGCCACCGTCCCCGCGATGGCCCCCGCCATGATGGAGCCGGTGCGGATGCTGTTGGAAAAGAGCGTGGTCGCCACTCCGGCGCGCCCCGGCATCAAGTCCTGGAAATAGGACATGCCGATGCCGGCCACGATGCCGATGAAGATGGCATTGAGCAGTTGCAGCGCAATGAGGGCATGCTGGCTAGACAGGGTCACGAGACCGCCATAGAAACCGACCCCGGCCAGCACCGCCAGCAGCATCATGGGCCGCTTGCCGAAGCACCGGGTGTAGTAGCCCGCCAGCAGCATGAAGGGGATCTCCAGGGCCGCCGCCGTGCCCATCAGCAAACCGGCCAGCTTCTCCTCCAGCCCCAGCTCGCGGGTGATGTAGAGGGGCATGTTGATGAGGTACATGCTGTTGCAGGTCCACATCAGGGTGGAGGCGATGAAGAGCGCCCGCACCGACGGGTCCCGCCAGCTGCTTACCCGCTCCACCTCGCTGTCCATCACCGGCAGCGGCAGGGAGGGAAGCCAGCGCCACACCACGAAGGCGCAGATGACATAGGCCAGCGCCGAGGCCAGATACATCACCTTGAAGCCGTAGCCGATGGCGAGCGCGAAGGCGATGGGCGGCCCTATCACCCAGGCCAGGGAGAACTGGGCCCGCAGCACCGAGCTGAACATGTCGGCCTGTTTGTTGCGGCTGTCGGCGTATTCCCGCGCCAGGGCGAACAGCTGCGGGCTGGCGGTGGCGGTCAGGCTCGCCAGCAGCACCCCCAGGCTCACCAGCAACCAGTACTGCCGGTTCCAGGCAAACAGCAGGGAGAGCACGATGCCGGCAAAGCAGCAGCGCAGGATCAGCTGCTTGCGATCCCCCTTGTTGTCGGAGCGGTGGCCGAGCCACTGGCTGATGAGGATGCCGATCACCGCGTTCACCGTGTAGAAGAGCCCCACCAGGAAGGGGCGCACCTGCACCTCCTCGGCCAGAAACAGGCTCAAGGTCGGCACCTGCAGCGCCACCGCCACCCCGGTCATGAAGGTCACGGCGAGAAACGAGAGAGAGACGGGATCCGGCCTCTTGCGGGCAGCAGACAGCAAACTCATAGAGATACCATTGATATGGAAGAAAAAAAGGAGCCAGATGCGGGCGGGCTTGGCGTATGGCGGCGGCTATTTTATGCCATTATCAACAGCCACCTCAAGGGTTGCGGGGGGGCGTCCAAGTCCGTACATTGGAAGCCCATCCAGCGCCAGTACAAGGATTTAACATGTTTGATTTTGACCGGGAAATAGATCGCAGCGGTACCATGAGCCTGAAATGGGACAAATACAAGGGTCAGGATGTCCTGCCCATGTGGGTCGCAGACACCGACTTCGTCTCTCCCCCCGCCGTACTGGAGGCCCTTACCAAACGGGTCGCCCACGGCATCTTCGGCTATTCGCGCCCCTCTCCCCGGCTCATCGAACTCATCGTATCGCGTCTGGCCAGCCGCTATGGCTGGACCATCCAGCCCGAATGGCTCGTCTTCCTGCCCGGGGTGGTGCCGGGCCTCAATCTCGCCTGCAAGGCCTGGAGCCAACACGGGCGCGGCATCATCACCCCCAAGCCGGTCTACTACCCCTTCCTGCAGGCGCCGGGCTTCAATGACCGCCCCCTGCTCACCGTCCCCGTGGTGGAGGAAGAAGGTCGCTGGGTGCTGGATCTCGAAGAGCTTGAGCGTCAGGCCCCCTCGGCGGATCTGCTGCTGCTGTGCAACCCCCACAACCCGGGCGGCACCGTCTTCACCCGGGAAGAGCTGCTGGCCATCGACGCCATCGCCGAGCGCCACAACCTGGTGATCTGCTCCGACGAAATCCACTGCGATCTGCTGCTGGACAAGGATGCCCGCCACATCCCCTATGGTGCCCTGAGCCCGGAGGCGGCCGAGCGCTCCGCCGTCATGATGGCGCCGAGCAAGACCTTCAACATCGCGGGCCTGTGCTGCTCCTTCGCCGTGATCCCCAATGCCCGCCTGCGGCTCAAGCTGCAACAGGCAATGCGCGGCATCAGCGCCGACGTCAATCTGCTGGGGTTCGTGGCGGCCGAGGCGGCCTATGAGGGGGGCGAGCAGTGGCTGAATGAACAGCTCGACTACCTGACCGGCAACCTGGCCCTGATCGAGCAGGCCGTGGCCCGCTGGCCCGGCGTCAAGCTGGCCCGCAACCAGGCCACCTACCTCGCCTGGATCGACATGAGCGCCCTGGGGCTGGACGATCCCGTCGCCTTCTTCGAACAGGCGGGCGTGGGTCTCTCCCCCGGCGCCCAGTTCGGCAACGGCCAGTTCGTGCGACTCAACTTTGGTTGCACCCGGGCCCGTCTCACCGAGGCCCTGGCCCGCATGGAGAAAGCCATTCTCCAGACCCGCTAGCGAACCGTCCCGGGCGGCGGCCCCAGGCCGCCCGGTGCGCGCAAAAGCGGTAAAATCCGTTCAGCTTCCCGTCTGATACGGATAAGATGAGGCTCATCACCGGATGAGCCCGCCTCCTCCTCATGTTCAGCCACGGTTTCGGTCCACTATGCGCCCATTCGCCTTCTCTGCCCTGTTGCGTCTGTCACGTACCGCCCTGCCCTGGCTTGCGGCCGTGCTGGCGCCCTCCCTCTTCGCCTCCCCCGCCTATGTCACCATCGGTACGGGAGCCCTCAACGGCGTCTACTACCCCACAGGGGGGGCCATCTGCCGCCTGCTCAACGAGGAGAGTGCCCGCCACGGCCTGCACTGCACGGTGCAGAGTACCTCGGGCTCCATCGCCAATCTGGCGGCCCTCGCCAAGGGAGAGGTACAGCTCGCCCTGATGCAGTCGGATGTGCTCTACCATGCGGTGCACGGCACCGGCCCCTTCGCGGGCCAGGCCCCGGACGATCAGCTGCGCAGCCTGTTGCGGCTCCACAAGGAGTCCCTGACCCTGATTGCCAGCGCCACCAGCAACATCACCACCCTGGCCGACATCAAGGGCAAGCGGGTCGATGTCGGCGCCCCCAACTCCGGGGACAGGGTCACCAGCCGGGCCCTGCTCGATGCCATGGGGTGGCGGGTCGCCGACTTCAGCCGCCCGCCTGTGATCTCCCCGGGCAACCGGCTGGAGGGGCTCTGTGACGGCACCCTGGATGCCGCCTTCGTGGTCGCTGGTCACCCCAATCAGGCCATCGGCGATCTCACCGGCCGCTGTCAGGCCCGCCTCATTCCCATCGAGGGGGAACAGGTGGACAAGCTGCTCAAGCAGCACCCCTACTACGATCGCAGCCGCATCGGCGCCAACCTCTATCCGGGGCAGACAAGCGGCGTCAATACCTTCGCCGTCACCGCCGAACTGGTGGCCCTGGCCAGCCTGCCCGAGAGCGAGGTGCGCACCCTGCGGGACGTGCTGAACGAGCGGCTCAAGCAGTTCACCCGACTGCATCCGGCACTGACCACCCTCACCTGGGAAGGCATGCAGGCGGGCAGCATCGCCCTGCTCCATCCCGGCATGCTGGATGCCGTGCCCACCCTCCCGGCGGACACCCTCACGGCATCCGGTGCCGTGGCCACCTCGGGTGCCCTGCCAACCTTGCCCCCGGCGAGCAGCGCGGCCACACCGACCGATGGGGCAGGCCCCCAGGAAGGCACCGCGCCACTGGAGGGGTCCGACACCTTGCCGGAGCAGCCGGCCGCCGCGACCCTCTCAACCAGTTCGGGGGCGGCCTCCACCAACCAGGCCCCGGCCCTGATTGAGCCGCCCACACCGGGCAGCGCAACCCTGGCACCAGGCCATCCCCTGACCCCGCCTGAGGCGCCCGCCTCGTCGGCAACGCCGCTGGAGGCGCCATCACCGCAGGCCATGCCGGCCAGCCACGCGGTGGGGACCACAACCCCCGCCGGGCAATGAACACCAACCAAGAGGCCACCCCAGGGGTGGCCTCTTGGTTATCGGGAACGGGCGCCTGGCCTGTCACGGCGCCAGCAGCAGCGCCGGATTCTGGATCTCCTCCTCCACCCAGTGCAGCAGCTGCTTGATGGCCCGTGACAGCACCTGGTTCTGGCGCACCACGTACCCCAGGCTGGTACCGGGAAAATCGGTGAGCCGGGTCACCGGGGCGGTCAGCTTGAGCCTGGGGTGAAGGGAGAAATCCGGCACGATGGCGACGCCAAAACCCGCCTCGGCCCAGTCGAGCTGGGCATCCACGCTCCCCACCTCCATGATGCGGCAGCTCGGCAGACCGAGCAGGGGCAGGGAGGGGTCGATCAATGCCCGGGTCCGGGTGTCGTGCCCCAGCAGGATCAGGGTCGGCTCGTCCAGAGGATCGCTCTCCCCCGAGCTGGCCCGCGCCTGCCAGCGGGCCAGGCCGTGCCCCAGGGCACACCAGGTCACCTGCTGCAACTCGGTGTAGAAGAGCGGCTCGCTGCGCTTTTGTGCCATCACGAAGCCCAGATCCGCCTTGCCCGCCCGCACCAGATCCGCCGCCTGATCCGAGGTGGTGTTGAACAGGGTGAGGTCGATGCCGGGGAAGGCCTGCTTGAAGCGCTGGAACGGTTGGATGAGCAGCAGGCGCGAGATGATGTCGCTGGCGGCGATGGCGAGCGTCCCCTGGCTCAACTGGCTCAGGGCATTGAGATCGGACTGGCAGAGCTGCAACTCGTTGATGGCGCGCTCGGCGCTTTGCAGCAGCCGCTCCCCCGCCTGGGTCAGGCGAAACGGGCTGCGCTCCACCAGCTTGACCCGGGTCGCCTGCTCCAGGTTCTTGAGGTGCAGGCTCACATTGGGTTGCGTCATGTGCAGTTCGGTGGCCGTCTGGCCGAAGTGCTGCAACCGGGCCAGGGTGACGAAGGTGTGCAGCCAGTGAATGTCCAGCATGGGGTTCCTCTTCTCCCGGGTCGGTGGCAGGGCCAGCGCCGCCAGGGCACGGGCACCACGAAAGGGAGCGCGGTGTCGATAATTGCACCGGAATTATATGGCTTCCTTATCGGAATTATAAAGATAATTAATTTTTCTAATCCTCACGGGGCTCCTAGGATGGACGCCTAACGTCTTAGGAGAAAGAGTCATGTCGTCTATCGTAGTCGTAGGTGCTAACTGGGGTGATGAAGGCAAAGGCCGCATCGTCGATTATCTGGCAGGCCAGGCTGGCGCCAGTATTCGTTTCCAGGGCGGCAACAACGCCGGCCACACCGTGGTCAACGATCTGGGCACCTTCAAGCTGCACCAGGTGCCGAGCGGCGTCTTCAACCCGGATTGCCTGGTCGTGCTGGGCCCCGGCATGGTGATCAGCCCCGAGAAGCTCACCGTCGAGCTGGAAGAGGTCAAGGCCTCCGGCGTCATTCCCAAGCTCGCCATCTCTGACCGTGCCACCCTCTGCCTGCCGCTG
This sequence comes from Aeromonas sp. PrichA-15, assembly GCF_017939245.1. NCBI lineage: Bacteria > Pseudomonadati > Pseudomonadota > Gammaproteobacteria > Aeromonadales > Aeromonadaceae > Aeromonas > Aeromonas sp. PrichA-15. Next base: position 29,569 of record NZ_JAGKRH010000044.1, read on the forward strand.
CACGCGCTGGAAGACACCCTGGAAGAGCAACGCCTGGGTGACGGCGCCTACGGCTCCACCCGTCAGGGCATCGCCCCGGCTTACGGTGATCGGGTCATGAAAAAGGCGATCCTGGTGGGCTGGCTGAAACAGCCGGACGTGCTGGTCGAGCGCATCCAGTTCATGCTGGACTGGAAACTGCCGCAGATGAAGGCTCTCTATCCGGACTTCGAATTCACCCAGACCGCCCAGGAGATGGCCGACTGGCTGCTGGAAGCGTCCGCTCCCTGGCTGGACGCCGTCTGCAACGTCAGCATGCCCCTCAAGGCACTGCAAGCCGAAGGCAAGACCCTGCTGTTCGAAGCCCAGCTGGGTGCCGGCCGTGATCTCATCTACGGCGAATACCCCTGGGTCACCTCCTCCCACGTTTCCGGCGCCTACGCCGGCATCGGTGGCGGTCTGCCGGGCCTGCGCCCGGAGCGCGTCATCGCCGTGGCCAAGGCATTCAGCTCCTCCGTCGGTACCGGCACCCTGCTGACCGCCATGGAGAACCAGGACGAGTTCCGCAAGATCACCAACGAGTTCGGCGCCACCACCGGCCGTCCCCGTGACGTGGGTTACTTCGATGCCGTCGCCACCAAGAACGGCGTCGAGCTGCAGGCGGCCACCGAAGTGGCCCTGACCAAGCTGGACTGCCTGACCGGTCTGCCGGATCTGAAGATCTGCGTGGCCTACGAAGGTGCCCACACCGAGAACCCGATCTGGCCGCAGACCGCCGCCCTCACCCCCGTCTACGAGAAGATGGAGAGCTGGAGCGAAGACATCAGCGGCTGCCGCACCTTCGCCGAGCTGCCCAAGGCTGCCCAGGACTATGTGCTGCGCATCGAAGCCCTGCTGGGCGTGCCGGTGCCCATGGTCTCCGTCGGCCCGGGCCGTGACGAGATGATCCTGCGCTAAGGCCCCTCGCCTCTCCCAAAAACCGGCATCCCAGGATGCCGGTTTTTTTATGCCCCTCAAAAGCCCCGAACAGCTCACAAAAGCCACCTATATGGCATAATTTGAGCCATACGGGCACTCTGTTTTGAGCCAGCCCCCTTAGAGTGAATGCCATATTCACACAAAGGAGTGCCCATCATGAGATCCCCCATTATCCCGCTGCTGCCCCTGTTCTGCCTCGCGGCTCTGCCCGCCGGTGCCATGACCCTCAAGAGTACCGACATCCGCGAGGGTGAACCCATGGACAAGGTCTTCAGCTTCAACGGCTTTGGTTGCAGCGGCGAGAACCGCTCCCCCCAGTTGAGCTGGCAGAGCCTGCCCGCCGGCACCCAGAGCGTCGCCATCACCGCCTATGACCCGGACGCCCCCACCGGCAGCGGCTGGTGGCACTGGCTGGTGGTGAACCTGCCGGCCAGCCAGAGCGAGCTGCCAAGCAATGCCTCCGGCAAGCTCAAGCAGGGGCTGGAGCTTGGCACCGACTACGGTACCCAGGGTTATGGCGGCCCCTGCCCGCCCGCCGGTCACGGCATGCACCGCTACCAGTTCACCGTCTGGGCCCTGCCCAAGGCACTGGAGGTGAAGGCCAACACCCCGCCCGCCATGGTAGGCTACATGCTCAACAGCCTGGCCCTTGGCAAGGCCACCCTGACCGCCACCTTCACCACCCCCTAGGAGCCCGCCCGATGAGCACGCCCCTGCTGCAACTGAATCACTACTTCGGGATCCGCCAGCAGCCCCTGCGCCGGGTGCTCATCTACGCGCCGACCCTCATCTGGGTGCAGCAGGGCCGCAAGCAGCTGTGGTGGCGGGAGCAGCGCCTCTCCTTTGACAAGGAGAGCTGGCTGCTGATCCCGGCGGGTCACCGGCTCACCTTCGTCAACCAGCCGGAGCAGGGCACGTTTCGCTCCCAGGCGCTCACCCTGCTGGCCCCGCCACCGGCCGAGTGGCTGGCAGAGAGCACCCTCGATCTCCTCAAGCCACCGGCCATCAGGGTGACGTCGGCCCTCGCCTTCTGCTTCGATCTCGTCACCACCATGGCGCAGCGGCAGCTCTGCGAGACGGCCCAGACCCAGCTGCTGCAAGGGTTTTATGGCGAGCTCAGGGAAGCGGGGGGCCTTGGCCTGCTCTTTCCTGCCACCACCATGACCCTGGGGGAGCGGCTGGCCCGTTACCTCAGCGTAGAGCCTGGTCTTGATCACCGACTGGAGACGGTAGCGACCCACTTCGCCATGAGCCGCGCCTCCCTGGTCCGCAAACTGGCCGCCGAGGGACGCAGCTTTCGCCAGGTGCTGACCCAGGTACGCCTAGGGCACGCCCTCTCCCTGCTGCAACAGGGGCTCACGCCGCTTCAGACCGCCCTCGCCTGTGGCTACGACTCCCCCGGCCGCTTTGCCGCACGCTTCAAGGAGGAGTTCGGCCTGACCCCCCACCAATACCTGCGTACCTGCCCCTCCTCTCTCTCACTGACTGCCACCACAAAAAAGTAAATAATTACTAAAACAAAGAGCTATGTAACCTCGTGTAACCGGGTGATCCGGCTCACACTCGCCCCTCCTGCACTGTGACACAGCGCCAATAATCCCGTCAGAATCGCCCTATAATGGCTCTCGCAAACGCTTTCACTAAAACAATCACTAAAAAACACCTTCCTTAACCTACAAAAACTGTCATTGGAGCGAGGGATGTTTCGTAAAAATTTACTTTCCATCACCCTGAGCGTCGCCCTGTTCGGCCTCACTGCCTGCAACGGCAATGACTCCAGCAGCCCGGCCGCCCCCAGCGCCACCCTGGCGAACCAGTATCAAAACGTGATCGACCGCAGCGGCACCCCGCTCCAGTTCCGTGACTTTGACAGCTACGCCAACCTCAAATACAACCCGCTGCTCGATCTCGGCGCCTGGCACGGCTTCCTGCTGCCCGCCAGCGACAGCGAATGGGGCGGCTTTACCGGTCCCATGGTCATCGCCGAGGAGTACAGCCTGTTCTTCGCAAGCGAATTGGACAAGCTGACCCTGAGCGACGAGAGCGGCCGCGCCTTCCCGCTTACCAGCGCCAGCAAACAGGCGCTGTACGCCATCCCGGGGGCGCTGGTGCAGCGCTTCGATTTCGACCCCTTCACCCTGGAGCTGGAGCTGCGCTACGGCGATGCCCGCACTGCGCTGGTTCGTACCCGCCTCATCAACCACACTGATGCCCCCCTCACCCTCAAGCTCAACTGGCAGGGGGAGCTGCTCAACCAGTGGGATGCCAACAAGACGGTCGCCGAGCAGTACCCCGCCTGGACCCGCACCATCAGCCAGACCGAGCGTGGCGTGGCATTCCAGTTCGGCAAACTGCGCAGCACCTGGAACATCATGCAAAGCGGCAGCGCCAGCTACCGCATCGATCGCACCCTGCCCAGTCGTACCACCCTCGACGAGCAGGGGCTCGGCTACGTGAGCGAGGCCAGCCTCACCCTGGCCGCCAAGGGCCAGCAGGATATCTACACCCTGCAGAGCTATGTCCACAGCAGTGCTGACGCGAGTCGCTTCGAGCGAAGCCGCCTGGCGCTGCTGGCCGACCCCGCCAGCCATTTCGACGACTCCATCCGCCGCTGGGAGGATTACCTGGCGCGCGGCCTCTCCAATCAGGGGATCCCGGAGTCGGAGCGGCGCATCGCGGTCAAGGCGATGGAGACCCTCAACGGCAACTGGCGCTCGCCGGCCGGTGCCATCCTGCACGACGGGGTGACCCCCTCCAACACCGCCCGCTGGTTCGACGGGGTCTGGGCCTGGGACAGCTGGAAGCACGCTTACGCAATGGCCCACTTCAACCCCGAGGTAGCCAAGAACAACGTGCGCGCCATGTATGACTACCAGATCCAGGCCGATGACCCGGTTCGGCCGCAGGATGCCGGCATGGTGATCGACGCCGTCTTCTACAACAAGCTCGCCGATCGCGGTGGCGACGGCGGCAACTGGAACGAGCGCGACACCAAGCCGCCCCTCTCCGCCTGGGCCATCTGGGAGATCTACAGCGCCACCCAGGACAAGGCCTTCATCGCCGAGATGTACCCGAAGATCCAGGCCTATCACGACTGGTGGTATCGGGCGCGGGACAACAACCGCAACGGCATCATCGAATATGGCGCCACCCGCCACGTCGAGCACAACGACGAGTTCGGCAACATCACCTTCAAGGTGCAGTACCCGACGGGGGCACCGGTCGGGCTGGATCTGTCGAGCTGTACCAATGAGGGAGATGGCTGGTATGGCTGCGCCGGCATGGCGCTCTATCAGCAGGTATTGAGCTTTGGCGGCTACGCCGACATGGATATCGGCGCCCAGCACGGCGCAGGCTGGGAGTCCGGCATGGACAACGCCGCCCGCTTCGGCTTTATCGAGCCGGATCAGCTCAAGCGCTATGCCGACAAGACCTATGGCGGCGACATGGCCAGGGCGCGCCAGGACTGGAACGTCTTCTTCTTTGAAAACCATCAGGACGACGGCAACCTCATCGGCTTCTCCATCGATCAGGAGTCGGTGGAGCTCAACGCCTTCCTCGCCAAGGAGAAGCGCATCCTGGCCGACATGGCCGAGCTGCTCGGCAAGCCGGACGAGGCGAGCCGCTACCGCGAAGGGGCGACCCAGCTGGCCGATTACATCAACAGCTGCCTGTTCGATGAGGCCTCCGGCTTCTATTACGACCGCCAGATAGCCCAGGGGGATCTGCCCGACGCCAACGGCTGCGTCGGCAAGCTGTTGACCGCCCGCGGCCGTGGCCCGGAAGGGTGGAGCCCGCTCTGGGCCGAGGTAGCGGACAAGGAGAAGGCGGCGCGGGTGCGCGAGGTGATGCTCAATGCCCAGGAGTTCAACACCAGGGTGCCGCTCGGCACGGCGGCACTGACCAACCCGGCCTACGACCCCGACATCTACTGGCGCGGTCGGGTCTGGCTGGATCAGTTCTACTTCGGGGTGAAGGGGCTGGAGAACTACGGCTATCGCAGCGATGCCCAACAGCTCGTCAACAAGCTGTTTGCCAACGCCGAGGGGCTGGCGGGTAGCGGCCCCATCCGCGAGAACTACAACCCGGAAACCGGCGCCATGCAGGGTGCCAGCAACTTCAGCTGGAGCTCGGCCCACCTCTACATGCTCTATCGCAACTTCCTGAAAACCGAGGGTTGATCCCTCTTTGCAGCAATGAGCCAACAAAAAGGCCTCCGCAAGGGAGGCCTTTCTTATGGCAGGGCCGCAGGTGGCGACTTACTTCACGGTCACCCGGGCAAACTTGCGCTTGCCAACCTGGTAGACGGCGGTACCGGCACCGATGAGGGCCTTGCCATCATCCAGCTTCTCGCCATCCACCTTGACCGCGCCCTGCTTGATCATCCGCAGCGCTTCGGAGGTGGTGGCCACCAGATCGGCGTCTTTCAGCAGGTTGGCGATGGCCAGCCCGTCCCCTTCCAGGGCCAGCTCGACCTCCGGCATCTCGTCCGGGATCGCGTTCTTGGAGAAGCGCTGGGTGAAGTCCTCGTGGGCCGCCTCGGCCGCCGCCTCGTCGTGATAGCGGGCAATGATCTCCTTGGCCAGCCAGATCTTCACGTCGCGCGGGTTGAGGGTGCCGGCGGCAATGCCCGCCTTGAACTCTTCGATTTCAGCCAGCGGACGGAAGGAGAGCAGCTCGTAGTAGTTCCACATCAGATCGTCGGTGATGGACATGATCTTGCCGAACATCTCACCCGGGGCGTCGTGTACGCCGATGTAGTTGGCGGCGGACTTGGACATCTTCTTGACGCCGTCCAGGCCCACCAGCAGCGGCATCATCAGCACGCACTGGGTCGCCATGCCGGCATCTTTTTGCAGCTCGCGGCCCATCAGCAGGTTGAACTTCTGGTCGGTACCGCCCAGCTCGACGTCCGCCTTCAGCGCGACCGAGTCATAGCCTTGCAGCAGCGGATAGAGGAATTCGTGAATGGCGATGGACTGGCCGTTGCTGTAGCGCTTCTTGAAGTCGTCGCGCTCCATCATACGGGCCACGGTCTGCTTGGCCGCCAGCTTGATCATGCCGGTCGCGCCCAGCTCGCTCAGCCAGGTGGAGTTGTACTCGATGCGGGTCTTGGCCGGGTCCAGGATCTTGAACGCCTGCTCGGCATAGGTGAGGGCGTTGTGCTTGATGGCCTCTTCGGAGAGCGGCGGACGGGTGGCGTTCTTGCCGGAGGGGTCACCCACCATGGCGGTGAAGTCACCGATCAGCAGGATCACTTCATGGCCCAGATCCTGGAAGGTCTTCAGCTTGTTGAGGATCACGGTATGACCCAGGTGGATGTCCGGCGCGGTCGGGTCCATCCCCAGCTTGATGCGCAGGGGGCGCCCTTCCTTCAACTTGGCGATCAGTTCTTCTTCAACCAGAATTTCTTCCGCTCCGCGCTTGATCTCGGCTAGCGCCACCTCGAGCTGGGACATTTTTTGACTCTCCAATCACGATTCCACAGGGCCAGACATATTACTGGAATGGCGGGCCAATTGGAAAGGCGGTAAACTCCGACCTTCTTCCGGGTTCAACTTTGTCTGCTTCTCATGGTCCTTTGGCACGCCTTCAACTCTCTCCCTCACTGGCACCGCAAGATGGTGCTTATCCTGAGCATCATGGTGATGATGCTGGCGGCCTGGCCGAGCGAACAGGCAGTCGCCACCCGGGTCGATGACAACGACAACGAACTGGCCGTCGAGCAGCAGGTCGACGAGGAGGCGCAGCTGGCACGGGCCGAGCCCGTCACCTCGCCCAAACCGCGCTATGTCACCAGACAGGTGAAGGTGCGCAGCGGCGACAACATGGGGGTCATCTTCCAGCGCCTGGGCCTCAGTACCACGGATCTGCACCTCATCGACCAGCTCGAGGGCACGGATACCCTGCGCCTGCTCAAGCCCGGTCAGGAGCTCACCTTCAAGCTCACCAAGGGCGGCGAGCTGCACAGCCTCTATTACCCCCACAGCCTGGAGCAGGCGCTCAAGGTGAACCGCCGGGATGACGGCTTCGTGGCCAGGCCGGTGAAGATCGAGCTCGACACCCGCGAACAGGTGGCCCAGGGGGAGATCCGCTCCAGCTTCTGGGGCGCCGCCGTCGAAGCGGGCATGACGGAAGACCAGATCATGGATCTCGCCGCCATCTTCGGCTGGGACATCGACTTTGCCCAGGACCTGCAACCGGGGGACAGCTTCCGGGTGGTCTACCAGGACAAATACCAGGATGACGAGCGGGTTGCCTCCGGCGACATCCTGGCCGCCGAGTTCGTCAACCAGGGGGCCATCTACCGCGCCGTGCTGAACACGGATGGCAACTATTACACCCCGGACGGCAAGGCGATGCGCAAGAGCTTCCTGCGCGCGCCGGTCAACTTCAAATACATCAGCTCCAACTTCAATCCGCGCCGCCTTCACCCGGTCACCGGCAAGGTGCGCCCCCACAACGGCATCGACTACGTAGCGCCGGTGGGCACCCCCATCATGGCGGCGGGCGGCGGCAGCGTGGTGGCCGCCGGCTATAACCAGTTCAACGGCAACTACGTCTTCATCAAGCACGCGGGCAACTACGTGACCAAGTACCTGCACCTCTCCAAGCGCACCGTCAACAAGGGGCAGCGAGTGAAGCAGGGGCAGACCATCGGCCTGCTCGGCGGCACCGGCCGGGTCACAGGCCCGCACCTGCACTATGAATTCGTGGTGGGCGGCGTGCACAAGAACCCGCGCACCCTCAACCTGCCCCAGGCGGAGTCTCTCAGCGGGCGGGCGCTTGCCAGCTTCAAGGCCCAGGCCATGCCCCAACTGGCCAAGCTGGACAGCCCCGAGCTGCAACTGGCCAGCAACAAGGACAACGGCGACGACAGCTGACCGCTGTCGACCAAGGTGGAACACGGTATCGGACGGTTCCCCCGCATCATTGAAAGGGGTTGTCATGACTGAACGCTATATAGGCTTGATGTCCGGTACCAGCATGGATGGTATCGACGCCGTGCTGGTGCAGCTTGAGGGGGATGCACTGCGGGTCGAGGCGGCCCTCTGCCATCCCTGGCCTGCCGATACGGCTCGCACCCTGCATGAGCTTTGCACCCCGGGGGAGAACGAAATCGACCGCATGGGGGTCGCCGACAACCTGGTGGCCCGCGAATTTGCCGCCGCCACCCAGGCTTTGCTCGCCAAGGCGGCGCTGACTCCCAAGGAGATTCGCGCCATCGGCAGTCACGGCCAGACCATACGCCACCGCCCTGCCCTCGGCTTTACCCTGCAAATAGGCAACGCGGCCCTGCTGGCGGCCCTGACCGGCATCGACGTGGTGGCCGATTTTCGCACCATGGACATGGCCCTCGGCGGTCAGGGGGCGCCCCTGGTGCCCGCCTTCCATCAGGCGCTCTTTGCCCGCCCCGGCGCCCTGCGGGTGGTGCTGAACCTCGGCGGCATTGCCAATATCTCGGTGCTGCCCGGCCAGACCGACGGGGGGGCTGGTTCAGGGGTATATGGCTTCGATACCGGCCCCGCCAACACCCTGCTCGACGGCTGGTATCGCCGCCATCAGCCCCACGGCGGCAGCTATGATGCCGGTGGCCAGTGGGCCGCCAGCGGCAGGCTTATCCCTGCGCTGCTGGAGCAGTTGCTGGCTCACCCCTACTTCGCCGCCCCCGCCCCCAAGAGCACGGGGCGTGAGATGTTCACCCTCGACTGGCTCGATGGCGAGCTGGACGGCTGCGCATACGCCCCCGCAGATGTGCAGCGTACCCTGCAATCCCTCACCTGCCACAGCATCGCCCGCCAGTTGCCCGCCCACAGTGATGCGCCAACCCGGCCCGAGCTGTTTGTCTGCGGCGGCGGCGCCCACAACGCCCCGCTGCTGGCGGAGCTGGCAGCCCTGCTGCCCGACTGGCATCTGACCAGCACCGCCCAGCTCGGCCTTGCACCGGACTGGGTGGAAGGGGCCGCCTTTGCCTGGCTGGCACAACGCTTTATCCAGCGAAAGCCGGGCAACCTGCCTGCGGTGACCGGTGCGAGCCGCCCGGCGGTGCTGGGCGCCCTCTATCCCGCCTGAGCCGCTCCCCGAGCGCCCTCCCCTCTAATGGAACAAGCCCGAACAGGTGCACCTGATCGGGCTTGTTGTTATGCCTGGCGCCAGATGGCGCAGACCCGTCACTCTGTGCTCCCTATCCGAGCCGCTCTTTCAACCTGGCCGCCTGCGCCTTGAAGGTCTCATAATCGGCGACATGCCGACTCCTGGCGGCGGTGATCCACTGCACGCCCGTCTCGTCGGCGTGGGAAAATTCGATGCAAAACTCATATTTCGCGCAGGAGAGCAGCCCCATCAGGGCGCCAGACAGAAAACCTACCAGGGGCAGGAAGAGCACGATGAGCCAGTTGCCCGCCTGCTCGTAGGAAGGGGTGAAGTAAAAGAGCACACTGGAGGTGACCACTCCCAGCAACAAGGTCTTCTTGAGCCGATCCATCCAGCCGAGTGCTTTTACCTGCACGCCGACGATGCGGCCCAGATCGTAGCGATCCTTGTTCACCCTCAGTGTGTTGTCCGACTGTTCAATGGCAATGGCCATCCTGATACTCCGTCCTGTTGGCTATGGCGATAAGGGGTTGCCGTGGCGGCCCCGGATTGTGCATCCCGTGATCATGACGGACCAGCGGCCAGCCACGGGGCGATGGGCGGCGCCTCCCCCAACAGGAACACACGCTGCGCATGGTATCGTATGGCGCCAAACATCAAAAGGCGTTCACATCAAAAGGCGAGGTGGATCACCTTCTACCCACCCCTTGTCCCCCGTGCAGCCGTTGGCTTTTCTGGCAATCCTCTCTTGGGCAAGGTAGCCGGGGGATCAGGGGTCAGTGAGATAACAGTCCCGTGATGACCCTCAGCAGGGGCGGGCCGATGGGATGGTGCCATGGGCCCGCACCTCGAGAGCACTCCCATGGCCCTAGAAGGCCCACTTCAGGAAGCGGTTTACCTGGCGCTTGACCGGTGCACAGAGCGGCGGTTTGGGAGGCTCCAGGTTGATCTGTCTGCGGCCCACCCTGGCTTCGCCCCGCAGCAGGATCTGGAGATAGTGGGGGTGCTGGCGCTGGATGAATCGAGAGATCTCATGGGCCCAGGGTTTGGGGACTCCCCACAGGGTCGAGGCCAGGGCGCCGACGATACAGAAGAAGGCGGGCTCGTGCATGCCCATCCTGACGCCATTCTCCAGCGCCTCCTTGAAGGAGCCCGAATGGGCGATGCAGGTCATCACATTGACCATGAAGGCGGCATAGTCATCTTCCCCGCCGTGGCCCACCCTGGCCACCAGCCCGGCCTGCGGCCTGTAGCCGAACTGGTGGCCGATGTGCTCAAGCACCGCATTGCGCTGGCGAATGACCTTGGCATAGAACATCAGCATGGCGGTGCAGTCGAGCGCCTGGCTCAAGGCCTCCTGATGAGGATGGGTCTGGGTGGGACGGGGGGTGGTCAGCAGCGCGATCTCCTCCGAGATGGCGAGCAGACCGATGGGCACCGCCGTGCTGATAAAGGCAAGATCGATGGCGATCGCCAGGTCCTGACCCTCCTCCATTCGGCCAATGACCACCTGCTCGGCAAAGAGGCGACGCTGGCGCTCGATAAAGGCGCCATAGATCAGGGCCCTGAACTTCTTCTGGGGATAGGGGGTATCGAGCAGGGTCTCCATGGTCAGGATGGCGGCACCGGTGCGACCGCGCAGTTGATAGTCGGGGACGAGGGGGAAGTGCTTGCCTAGGCGGGGGGGTGGCCGAAACCCGCTGGTGCGGCTGTACATGTCACCCAGAATGAATCCAAGCATAAAACCTCCGAAGTCAGATGACGGGGATCGCGATGCGATCGCATGCGCCACTCCCGGGCAGATGAGTGCCGATCCGTGCTGCTCGTCGGCAGGGTCCCTGATTTCATTATTAATCATACAATTAATAATCCACCCAAACTCCGACCCAGGTCGCAATAACGGCAGTTGATGACAAAGAACACAAATAAGGATGGTGCGGGGAAGATGAGCCGGCTGCATCGCAAGGAGTGCGGGATACGCCAGGGCGGCAAAGCAGGGCGGACTCCGGGGCCCCCTCACAGGGAGGGTCATGACAGGAGTGATATGCATCGGGGGGCGGCAAGTCGGGGCAGGCAAGGGGAAGGCCCCCTCCCCTTGCTTCTGCGCCCTGCTGGCGGGCTGCGTTCGCGCCACTGAAAAGATATGGCATAGGGAAAGTGCGAACAAGTATCCCACGAACAAAAAATGAAAATTTTAGTCATTTAATATCAATGGATTACCAGTAAATGCTCTCGTGCCATATGACTTATTCGCACCTTCCCTAGAGAAAGTACTATCAACTCTCAGATGTTTAAATATATTTTGAATTTATTATTTTTTCTTTCCCAATAAAAAACGCCCCCCATCTTGCGATGGAGGGCGTTTTATTGTTCCGGCTATTGAGCCAAAAAGGCCCAACGTTCAGCGATTACAGGGACTCAGCGGCCGCCACCACGTTTTCCACGGTAAAGCCGAATTCCTTGAACAGCAGCTCGGCCGGGGCAGACTCACCGAAGGTGCGCATGCCGATGATCTTGCCGCCAAAGCCCACGTACTTGTACCAGTAGTCGGCGATGCCCGCTTCGATGGCCACGCGCTTGGTGACGGCGGCCGGCAGGACGGACTCCTTGTACTCGGCGGACTGGGCATCGAACACGTCGGTAGAGGGGATGGAGACCACGCGCACGGCACGGCCCTTGGCAGTCAGCTGCTCATAGGCGGCCACGGCCAGCTCCACTTCGGAACCGGTGGCGATCAGGATCAGTTCCGGAGTACCGGCGCAATCCTTCAGCACATAACCACCCTTGGCGGCATCGGCCAGTTGCTGGGCGGTGCGGTCCATCTGGGCCAGGTTCTGACGGGAGAAGATCAGGGAGGTCGGGCCGTCGGTACGCTCGATGGCGTGTTTCCAGGCGATGGCGGACTCTACCTGGTCACACGGGCGCCAGGTGCTCATGTTCGGGGTCAGACGCAGGGAGGCGATCTGCTCCACCGGCTGGTGAGTCGGGCCATCTTCACCCAGACCGATGGAGTCGTGGGTGTAGACGAAGATGGCGCGCTGCTTCATCAGGGCAGCCATGCGCAGGGCGTTGCGGGCGTACTCCATGAACATCAGGAAGGTGGCGCCGTAGGGGATGAAACCACCGTGCAGGGCGATGCCGTTCATGATGGCGGACATGCCGAACTCGCGCACGCCGTAGTGGATGTAGTTGCCTGCGGCGCTCTCGGGAGTCAGGGACTTGGAGCCGGACCACATGGTCAGGTTGGACGGCGCGAGATCCGCGGAGCCGCCCATGAATTCCGGCAGCAGCTTGCCGAAGGCTTCCAGGGAGTTCTGGGACGCTTTACGGGTCGCGATCTTGGCCGGGTTGGCCTGCAGGGTTTCGATGATCTTGGCGGATTCAGCAGCCCAGTTGGCCGGCAGCTCGCCTGCGGTGCGGCGCTTGAACTCGGCAGCCAGGGCCGGGTGAGCGGCTTCATAGGCGGCGAACTTGGCAGCCCAGTCGGATTCGAGCTTGGCGCCCTTTTCCTGACCGTTCCACTCGGCGGCGATGTCGGACGGGATGACGAACGGCGCGTGGTCCCACTTCAGGAAGGCACGGGCGGCGGCGATCTCGTCATTGCCCAGCGGTGCGCCGTGGCAGTCGTGGGAGCCGGACTTGTTCGGGGAACCGTAACCGATGATGGTGCGGCAGCAGATCAGGGTCGGCTTGCCGGTCTCGGCCTTGGCGGCTTCGATGGCAGCGTTGATGGCTTCCGGGTTGTGACCGTCAACGGCCGGGATGACGTGCCAGCCGTAGGCTTCGAAGCGCTTGGGAGTGTCGTCGGTGAACCAGCCTTCTACGTGACCGTCGATGGAGATGCCGTTGTCATCCCAGAACGCGATCAGCTTGCCCAGACCCAGGGTGCCGGCCAGGGAGCAGGCTTCGTGGGAGATACCTTCCATCAGGCAGCCGTCGCCCATGAAGGCGTAGGTGTAGTGGTCGACGATGTCGTGACCCGGCTGGTTGAACTGCTCGGCCATGGCCTTCTCGGCGATCGCCATGCCCACAGCGTTGGTGATGCCCTGACCCAGCGGGCCGGTGGTGGTTTCAACGCCCGGCGCATAACCGTACTCCGGGTGACCCGGGGTACGAGAGTGCAGTTGGCGGAAGTTTTTCAGATCGTCGATGGAGAGGTCATAACCGGAGAGGTGCAGCAGGGAGTACAGCAGCATGGAGCCGTGGCCGTTGGAGAGAATGAAACGGTCGCGGTCGGCCCACTTGGGGTTGTTCGGGTTGTGTTTGAGGTGGCTGCGCCACAGCACTTCAGCGATATCCGCCATTCCCATGGGGGCGCCCGGGTGACCGGAGTTGGCTTTTTGAACGGCATCCATACTCAATGCACGAATGGCATTGGCAAGCTCTTTACGAGAAGGCATCTGTATCTCCTGCGATTGCTTCATTTGATGGCCAAGATTAAGGCGCGTTATTGTCCCAGCAGGGGGCGCGGCGTGCAAATATTATCTGGGCGAATAAAGTGGCTTTGGGAGCACAATCGCTTTTCTGGGCGGGGAAAACGATTCAATCCGCCCCCTGCCTTACCTCCATGGAGGTGTATCCCTTCCCCATCCCGCCCCGGGCGGCTCCACCCCCAAATAGTGCTGGCAATCACCGGATGACCTATTTAAAATAGACGTCCAGATGTAGATACCTCTACAGTCATCCTGTCATTATCCGGTTATGGCCAAGGCGATAACCCTTACGAATCGAGAACCAAACATGGCAAAGCTGTTTACTTCCGAGTCGGTCTCCGAAGGCCATCCCGATAAAATCGCCGACCAGATCTCCGATGCGGTGCTGGACGCCATCCTGCAGCAGGACACCAAGGCGCGCGTCGCCTGCGAAACCCTGGTCAAGACCGGCATGGTGATGGTAGCCGGCGAAGTGACCACCTCTGCCTGGGTCGACATCGAACAGATCGTGCGCGACACCGTGCGCGAGATTGGTTACACCCACTCCGACATGGGCTTCGACGCCGACTCCTGCGCCGTGCTGAACGCCATCGGCAAACAGTCTCCGGACATCAACCAGGGCGTCGACCGTACCGACCCGCTGGAGCAAGGTGCCGGTGACCAGGGCCTGATGTTCGGCTACGCCACCAACGAAACCGACGTGCTGATGCCCGCGCCCATCACCTACTCCCACCTGCTGGTGAAGCGTCAGGCAGAAGTGCGCAAGAACGGCACCCTGCCGTGGCTGCGTCCGGACGCCAAGAGCCAGCTGACCTTCGCCTACGACGACGCAGGCAAGATCCTGGGTGTCGATGCCGTGGTGCTCTCCACCCAGCATTGCGACTCCATCAGCCACAGCGATCTGGTGGAAGCGGTGCGCGAAGAGATCATCAAGCCGGTGCTGCCGGCCGAGTGGATCAACAAGGACACCAAGTACTTCATCAACCCGACCGGCCGTTTCGTCATCGGCGGCCCCATGGGTGACTGCGGTCTGACCGGTCGCAAGATCATCGTCGACACCTACGGCGGCATGGCCCGTCACGGTGGTGGCGCCTTCTCCGGCAAGGATCCGTCCAAGGTGGACCGCTCCGCCGCCTACGCCGCCCGCTACGTGGCCAAGAACATCGTGGCCGCAGGTCTCGCGGATCGCTGTGAAGTGCAGGTCTCCTACGCCATCGGCGTGGCCGAGCCCACCTCCATCAGCGTCGAAACCTTCGGCACCGGCAAGGTGGCCGAAGCCCTGCTGGTCAAGCTGGTGCGCGAGTTCTTCGAGCTGCGCCCCTATGGCCTCATCGAGATGCTGGATCTGAAGCGTCCGATCTACCAGGCAACCGCCGCTTACGGCCACTTCGGCCGCGACGAGTTCCCCTGGGAGAAGACCGACAAGGCCGAGCTGCTGCGTGCTGCCGCCGGCCTGTAAGGCTCGAGGTTGTGATAAAAGGGGAGCCTGGCTCCCCTTTTGCTTTTGTGTCCGTCCCGAGGATCCCATGCCTGCCACTGCCAC
Source organism: Aeromonas sp. PrichA-15 (assembly GCF_017939245.1). NCBI lineage: Bacteria > Pseudomonadati > Pseudomonadota > Gammaproteobacteria > Aeromonadales > Aeromonadaceae > Aeromonas > Aeromonas sp. PrichA-15. The sequence goes on from NZ_JAGKRH010000044.1 coordinate 44,596, forward strand.
CCGGCTTGACCCCGCCCTCATCGAGATGCTGCTCGCGCGCGTCGAGGCCTGCTTTGTGCAGGCCGAAACGCGCCTTGGCCGCACCTTCCCCCGCCCGCAAGTCCATTTCAACATGCGGGGCCGGGCGGCAGGGTCGGCGCGGCTGCAAACCTGGGAGCTGCGTTTCAATCCGGCGCTCTATCAGGCCAATCAGCAGGCGTTTTTAAGGGAAGTGGTGCCCCACGAGGTGGCACACCTGCTGGTCTATGCGCTCTGGGGAGAGGGGCGCGGCAAGAGCCGGGTACTGCCCCACGGTCGCCAGTGGCAGTCGGTGATGCGGGAGCTGTTCGGTCTCGAACCCAGCACCACCCACAGCTTCGATCTGGGGGTGCTGGCCCAGCGTACCTTCGTGTATGCCTGCGCCTGCCAGCAGCATCCCCTCTCCGTGCGCCGCCACAACAAGGTGATACGCGGCGAGGCCCGCTATCACTGCCGCCGCTGTCGCCAGCCCCTGGTGTGGCAGCGCGACACGACGGCGGATTGAGTCACCCCGTGTCGCGCTCCTGTGATAGGGTGCGCGCTTACTTCATTCAACTGTCTCATTGCCAAGGATATTCATGTTTCGCCCTCTGCTCTCCCTCTGCCTGGCCCTGCTGGTCAGCGCCCCGGCCCATGCCGACAACATCCAGACCTTTCGCGCCGCCAAGCAGGATCTGAACAAGCTCTACCAGAACCACCCCGTCACCTTCTACTGCGGCTGCAACATCAAGTTCAGCGGCAAGAAGATGGCCCCCGACTGGGAGAGCTGCGGCTACCTGCCGCGCAAGCAGGCCGAGCGGGCCTCCCGCATCGAATGGGAGCACGTGGTGCCCGCCTGGGAGTTCGGCCACCAGCTCCAGTGCTGGCAGGACGGGGGTCGCAAGAATTGCGGCAAGAGCGACGAGTTCAACAGGATGGAGGGAGACATGCACAACCTCTTCCCTGCCATCGGCGAGGTGAACGGCGATCGGGCGAACTTCCGCTTCAGCGACTGGAACGGCAAACCGAACCAGTACGGCAAGTGCCAGATGCTGGTGGATTTCAAGGAGCGCCAGGTGCAGCCGCCCAAGGGGCCGGTGCGTGGCCAGATCGCACGCGCCTACCTCTACATGAGCCAGCAGTACGGACTGCGTCTGGCAGCCCAGCAGCGCAAGCTTTACGAAGCCTGGGACAGGCAGTATCCGGCTGATCGCTGGGAGTGCGAGCGCAACCGCCGTATCGGCAAGCTGCAGGGCAATACCAATCCCTTCATTGAAAAGCAGTGCCAATAACCCCATTTGACCAGGGAGGGGGAGCGTCCCCCTCCTCCTGAATCCCTTCACTCTCTGTCTCGCGAGCCTTGCTCGCCGCCGTGCAGTAGGGTATTGAAGGGTTTCCAAGCAAGAGACTGACTATCAGCCATGCGCATTCCACGTATCTATGAACCGGCCAGCCTGCAGGTTGGCCAGACCCTCGCCCTGTCGGAAGACGGTGCCAATCACATCGGCCGCGTGCTGCGCATGCAGCCGGGCCAGCAGCTCGAGCTGTTCAACGGCGACGGCCACCAGTACCCCGCCACCATCACCAGTGTGGGCAAGAAGTCCGTTGAGGTGACCATCGACAGTTGCGAGACCCGCTCGGTGGAGTCACCGCTGGCCATCCACCTGGGTCAGGTGATCAGCCGCGGCGACAAGATGGACTTCACCATCCAGAAATCGGTGGAGCTCGGCGTCACCTGCATCACTCCCCTCTTCTCCGAGCGCTGCGGCGTCAAGCTGCCCGCCGATCGGCTGGAGAAAAAGCGCGAGCAGTGGCAAAAAGTGGTGATCAGTGCCTGCGAGCAGTGCGGTCGCAATACCGTGCCCGAGGTGCGCATGCCGATGGAGCTGGACGCCTGGCTAGGGGAAGAGACTCAGGAGCTCAAGCTCAACCTGCACCCGCGCGCCCCTTACAGCATCAACACCCTGCCCATCCCCGAGCACGGCGTGCGCCTGCTGATCGGCCCGGAAGGGGGATTGTCCGGCGACGAGATCGCCCGTACCGTGCAGGAAGATTTCAAGGAGATGCTGCTGGGGCCGCGGGTGCTGCGCACCGAAACCGCCGCCCTGACGGCGATTACTGCGCTTCAGTGCCGCTTTGGCGATCTGGCCTGAAACCAGTCCAATGTCTTACTGCGAGGTCGTGATCAAGGCTCATGCGCTGCTCGGAATCCTCACGTATGTCTATACGCTCCGGTTCCTGCGCTGCTCTTTACCTTGCTGACGACCTCTCGTGACAGACCTTGAACAAGTTTTAAGAATCTCACTCGCAATCGAGCCACCAGAAGGAATCTCGGATGACCATCAAACTCGGCATCGTGATGGACCCCATCTCGGCCATCAACATCAAGAAGGACTCCAGCTTCGCCATGCTCGAAGAGGCGCAAAAGCGCGGCTACGAGCTGTTCTATCTGGAGATGAAGGATCTCTACATGGAGGCCGGTCGCGCCTTCGGTACCATGCGTCCGCTCACCGTCAAATATGACTATGCCGACTGGTACACGCTGGGCGAGGTGGTGGATCAGCCGCTCTCCAGCCTGGATGTGATCCTGATGCGCAAGGATCCCCCCTTCGACACCGAGTTCATCTACGCCACCTACATGCTGGAGCGGGCCGAGGATGAGGGTTGCCTCATCGTCAACAAGCCCCAGAGCCTGCGCGACGCCAACGAGAAGCTTTACACCGCCTGGTTTGCCGAGCACACCCCGACCACGCTCGTCACTCGCAGAGCAGACAAGCTGCGGGCTTTCCACGCCCAGCACAAGGACGTCATCCTCAAACCGCTGGACGGCATGGGCGGCGCCTCCATCTTCCGCATGAAGGAGGATGACGCCAACGTCGGCGTCATCATCGAGACATTAACCTCCCACGGCAGCCAGTACTGCATGGCGCAGACCTATCTGCCCGCCATCAAGGATGGCGACAAGCGGGTGCTGGTGGTGGACGGCGAACCGGTACCTTACTGCCTGGCCCGGATCCCGGCCCAGGGTGAGACCCGTGGCAACCTGGCGGCCGGTGGCCGTGGCGAGGCCCGCCCCTTGAGTGACGCGGACTGGGCCATCGCCCGCGCGGTGGGCCCGACCCTGAAAGAGAAGGGGCTCATCTTCGTCGGCCTCGACATCATCGGCGATCGCCTGACCGAGATTAACGTCACCAGCCCGACCTGCATCCGAGAGATTGAGGCGGCCTTCGACGTCTCCATTACCGGCATGCTGATGGACGCCATCGAGCGCCGACTGGGCCGCTGACCCCTTCGTTGCCGCGGCGAGGAAACACACACAAGGGGCCGTGAAGGCCCCTTTGACTGCCGGCAAAAAGCGGTTTTGCCCGCCGCCATCAACTGCCATAATCACCCCAAATACCTTTGCACGCTAAGAGATACATACGCTCCATGCAAACACTGCAAAATCACTTTCTGCTCGCCATGCCGAGCCTCACGGACGCCTATTTCCAGCGCTCCCTGGTCTATCTGTGCGAACACAGCAGCGAAGGCGCCATGGGACTGGTGGTCAACATTCCGGTCGACATGGCCCTGGACGCCATGCTGACCAAGCTCAACCTCAATCCCCCCGCCACCGCCGAGATGAAACAGCCGGTGTTGCAGGGGGGACCGGTGCACGGGGATCGCGGCTTTGTGCTGCACAGCTTCCGCCCGGGCTTCAACTCCACCCTGCAGGTGAGCGACGAGATGATGGTCACCACCTCCAAGGACATCCTGGAGACCCTGGGCACCGACGAGGCGCCGGACCACTGGCTGGTGGCGCTCGGTTACGCCGGCTGGAGTGCAGGCCAGCTCGAGCAGGAGCTGGTGGATGGCGCCTGGCTGGTGATCCCCCCCAATCCCAAGCTGGTCTTCGATACACCCATCCACCTGCGCTGGCAGCAAGCCGCCGCGAGCATTGGGGTCAACCCCCTGCACCTCTCCAGCCAGGTGGGCCATAGCTGACACCCGGCCCTCCCCTCCGCGGCACGCTCCCCCCTCACGAGCAGGGGGAGACAGGGAGGGGGCTTCCCCCCTCATTTATCCATCCATTTCGAGGAGACCCCATGTCATCACGCAGCATCATGGGCTTTGACTACGGCACCAAGAGCATCGGCGTCGCCATCGGCCAGGAGCTCACGGGCAGCGCCCGCCCCCTTCGCTCCCTCAAGGCCAACGACGGCATCCCCAACTGGGACGAGATAGAGAAGCTGATCAAGGAGTGGCAACCGGATCTGCTGATCGTCGGTCTGCCGCTCAACATGGATGGCACGGACCAGGAGATCACGGTGCGGGCTCGCAAGTTCGGTAATCGCCTGCACGGTCGCTTCGGCAAGCCGGTGGAGTTCAAGGACGAGCGGCTCACCACCACGGATGCCCGCGCCCGCCTGTTTGAACGTGGCGGCTACAAGGCGCTGGACAAGGGGAGCGTGGACGGCGTCTCCGCCCAGCTCATCGTCGAAGCCTGGATGGAAGAGCAGTACGACTAAACCGGGGAGCCTCCTCCCCCTTGCTTCTCTTTCGCCGCCCTGCTCTCCATGGGCCCGCCCCAGGCAAAACGCGTCATCCCCGCCGCGGCCAGGCCATAGAGCCGCCGGATCTCCCCCCGCAACCACATCACCTTGGCATCCTGATTGTGGCGCTTGTGCCACAGCAGGATGAAGGCGATCTCCAGCTGGGCATAGAGAGACTCTTCCAGCGGCAACGGCATGGGGATGAGGTCGGGGTGATGTCTGGCGGCATAGTCCGCGCAATATGAGGGCACCACGGCGATCAGCTCGTGGCTCTTTTGGGCGGCGATGTGCAGCGCCTGCTCGAAGCTCGCCACCATGATGGGCACCTGCCGCCTGTGGCCTTCGTCCTCCAGCAGATCATCCAGTGCCCAGCTGTCGCTGGCCTCCCACACCACGCTCACCTGGGGGCAGGCCAGAAAGCGGGTCAGCGACCACGTCTGCCCGAGCAAGGGGTGATCCTTGCGCAGGAACACCACGGGACGATCGCAGAACAGCACCTCGTGATCGATGTAATAGGGCAGCCGGTTGACCCTGGCATGGGAGCGGCCGTGGGTCTCCCGGGCACAGAAGCCGAGATCCGCCTCCCCGTTGACGATGTCGTTGAGAGAGTGGTGATCCCAGCCCAGCATCCTGACCACGGAGTGGGGGTACTTCTGGTAGATGGTCGTGGGCAGCTCGCTCAGGAAGCTGATGCCGAAGGGGGACTCCATCACCAGACTGAAGCGGGCCCCCTCGGGGATCGCCTCGCTGTTGAGGGTGCTGATGCTCTCGGTGAGCTGGAACCAGGTCTTGAGCTCCTCTGCCAGGGTCAGGGAGAGATTGGTCGGCTGCAAGCCCTGACGCACGCGCACGAAGAGGGGGTCCCCGAACCAGTCCCGCAGCTTGCCGAGCGCCTTGCTCACCGCCGACGGGGTGACACACAGCTTCTTGGCCGCCCCCGCCACGCTGCGCTCCTGCATCAGGTGCCTGAAGACCACCAGCAGGTTCAAATCGAGTTCACCCAGATTGCGCATCGCTTCTCTCCTATCCCCGAGCCCGGACTCGCCGGATCGCACGCCATGGTAGCAGCACCTTGACCACCAGGTAACCGAGCAGCGCCAGCAGGAGTGCCAGGATCAGCATCCAGAGCGCAGGCATCCCCAGATGGCCCATCCCCCAGATGAAGAGCCCGGACAACCCTATCTGCATGATGCAGAGCAGGGCACTGGCCGATGCCACCTGATCCCCGCACACATCCAGCGCCTCCCCCATCGCCACCCCGAACCCGCAGGAAAACCCGATGCAGACCAGGGCACATCCCGCCAGCAGCCAGGACAGGCCGCCTTCGGGCCCGCTGCTGCACAGCAGGGCGAGCAAGGCCAGCAGGTAGGCGAGATGGGAGAGCGCCAGCACCCTTGCCTTGCCGAACCAGCGCAGCAGCAAGAGGGTCAGGAAGGAAGCGGACATGCTCACCCCGGCCATCGCCATCATCAGCCGGGTGTACTGCTCGGGAGACAGGCCGAACGTGGTCATCAGGACGAGGGGCGAGACGCTCACATAGACCAGGATGGCGGTCACGCTGGCGCTGGTCAGCAAGGCGCGCTGCATGAAGGGGGCCATGCCCAGCAGGGCCAACGGCGATGCCCACGCAGGCTGGCGGGCGGGGCGGGTCTCCTTGAGCAGTCGCAGGTTGACCAGGGCACTGATGGCAGCCACCAGCGCCATGCCCACGAAGATGCCGCGCCACTCGAAGTGCGACAGGATGAGATAACCGAGTACGGGAGCCAGCACCGGAATGACGCAAATCACGCCGTTGATGAGGGAGAGGGCCATCGCGAGGCGCGCCTGGCTCAGCACATCCCGCAGCACGGTGAAGGTCATGATGTAGAGCGCTCCAGCGCCCACCCCTTGCCAGAAACGCCCCAGATAAAACTGGGCGATGCCGGTTGCCTCCGCCGCCACTAGGGAAGCGACCACGAAGATGAGGGCGCCCCCCAGCACCACGGGGCGCCTACCATGGCGATCCGCCAGCATGCCCCCCGGCAGCACGGTAGCCGCCATGCCCAGCAGATAGATGGAAAAAGCGGTGTGGATCTGCGCCTCGCTCCCCTGCAGGGTTTGCGCAATGCGGGGGACGGCCACCAGATAGAGATCGATCCCGAGGGGATAGAGGATGATCATCAGAAAAGTACACAGCAGAAACATACCCATGAAGGCTCCATAGCAGCAGGTTTCACCATCACAGGTGCGCTGTCAGCGAGATTGACAACTCAATCCTGCAAAAGCAGAGGAAGATGCCGGGCACTATAGAGCGGACGGCCTGCCGGGGCCTAGTGACGAGATGGCACTCGGTGGATGCCAATCCGGACATCTCCCGCAGGAGAGGCCCGGACTGGCATGCTCATCGACCCGCCCCCTGCCAGGTCGCCCTTGAGGGGTCGGGTCCGAGGTAACGGGCACGCCGCGATGCGACGTACGCTCAAGGCTCAGCGACGGCGCACCATTACCTGGCCAGTTGCGTCAGGATGGCGTGGGCCGCTTTCACCCTGGCCGGGATAGGATAGTTGCGGTTGGCCAGCATGACGATGCCGATCCCTTTGGCCGGCACGAAGGCCACATAGGCGCCGAAGCCGCTGGTCGAGCCGGTCTTGTTGAAGAGCATCTGGCTCCCCGACTCCCGGGGCGCCGCCGTCGGATTGGCTTCGAGGATCACCTTGGCCGAATTGCCCGCCAGCAATGTCTGCTCGCTGACGGGATAGGCGTAACTCTCCCAACCCAGTCCCTGGGTCATCCCGCCTACCGAGTAGTGCCCTTTGTGGGTCAGGGAGATGGCCTGCTGCAACGCCTTGTCATGAACCCCGCTGATGTTGGCCTTCACAAAGCGCAGCAGATCCGCCGAGCTGGTCTTGATGCCGTAGGCCTCGTCCGCCAGCATGCCGGGGCTGACCCTGATGGGCTTGTCCTCTTTCGAATAGCCATAGGCATAACTCGCCATGGCCTGCTTCGGCACATTGACATAGGTGTGGTGCAGGCCAAGCCCCGGCAGGAGCGTCTGCTCCATCAACTGGGCAAACGGCTGCTTCATGCTGCTCGCCGCCAGGTGGCCGAACAGCCCTATGCTGGGGTTAGAGTACTGGCGATGGGAACCCGGCGAGTAGGCTGGGGTCCACTGGCGGTAGTAGGCCTGCATCTTCTCGAGCGAATCCACCTCCTCGGGGAATTGCAGCGGCAAGCCGCCCGCGCTGTAGGTAGCCAGCTCCCCCATGGTGATGCTGTCAAAGGCGGATCCCTTGAGCCAGGGGGCGTGCCGGCTCGCCTTGTCATCCAGTTGCATCGCTCCCTTGACCACCGCATAGGCTCCTAGGGTCGCGGTCAGGGGCTTGCTCACGGAGCCTATCTCGAACAGGGTCTGCTCGCTGACACCGACTGCGCGCTCCCGATCGGCCACACCGTAGTTGAAATAGTGGGCCTTGCCATCCTTGAGCACGGCCACCGCCATGCCCGGGATCCTGTGCTCCTTGAGCAGCGGCCGGATGCTGGCATCCACCACGGGGCGCAGGGGATCGACCGGTGAAGTCTCACCTGCATGGGCCAGACCGGCCCACATCAGGGTGGCCAGAGCGCCCCACAGGATGGATTGTCGTTGTTGCATAGCATGTCTCCTGACTGTCGTTAGCAAGGTATCGCCATGGCGGCGACTGATGAGCCCAGCATAGTCCCACGAGGTGTGCTGCCGATGAGGCTCTGTGAAGTCAGTGTGAAGCCGCCCCCTCTTTTTACCCATGAAAAAGGGGAGCCATGGCTCCCCTTCAATCACCTTGCAACGCGGGCTTATTTCTGGTTCTTCGCGGGATCCTGGGAAAGTGGAAGTTGACAGACAGGGTGCTGGTAAACTGGTTGTCGCCAAACACACCACCACCATCACCCTGCTGTCGCCGTGCATCATATTGATATTGCCTCCTTCTGGCCAGGTTATACCGTCAT
>NZ_JAGKRH010000340.1:0-545 GCF_017939245.1 Aeromonas sp. PrichA-15
CAAGATGTCATGCTGAGGTCTGTCGAACATCGCTTTGGGGATTCGTTGCCGGCATCACCGGTGGAGTGGCTGACTGATAATGGCTCGGCGTATCGAGCCCATGAGACCCGCGCGTTTGCACGAGAAATCGGGTTGGAGCCCAGAACTACTGCGGTGAGAAGCCCACAGAGTAACGGTATAGCGGAGAGCTTCGTGAAGACGATGAAGCGAGACTATATCGAGATGATGCCAAAACCGGATAGCCGAACAGCGGTAGGCAATTTGGCTATCGCGTTTGAGCATTATAACGAGCACCACCCGCACAGCGCCTTGGGATACCGTTCACCACGGGAATTTCTGCGCAGTCGGGTATCACAACCCTAAGCGGGAAAAAGTGTCTGGACCTATGGGGTCAAATCCACAGAATGCAATTCACTAAAATTAATAAATCACGCCATGCGGCCTACGCTTTGCACGTACATTTGGTGTTTATCACCAAGTATCGAAAGCCGATATTGGGGGATCTGCATCACGCTTCCTTCGGTCAGTGTGCGGCAGAGGTTTGC
>NZ_JAGKRH010000341.1:0-932 GCF_017939245.1 Aeromonas sp. PrichA-15
GCAATCGCTGCCACATTGCGCAGTACATGGGCCCAGCACAGCTGACGCTGGCTGCTGTCGATGAAACGGTATCCTGCGTACTGGTCTGTCACCAACACGCCATCCAATTCTGAGCCCAGCAGCCGTTTGGCCGCATCCTGACCCCGGCCAAACGCCGTCATGAAACAGACGGCCACCTTGCTCAGTGCCAGCCACATCCAGCGCCGCTCACCACCACGCTGATGCCGTGTTTCATCGGCATGGATACAGGAGGCTGATTGCACTTGTTGTTTGATGGCCTGGTGCGTCGGGGTCAACATGGCACTGACTCGCCCTTGCGCCTCGCTGATGGCGCCGCGACTGAAGCTCAGGCCGAAGTGCTGTTTAAGCTGTTGTTGTATCTGGCTAATGCTCTGGTGAAACAGACCACTTTGCAGGGCGATGTAGCTCAGCAGGTTGGTCCCCATCTGGCTGCTGCTCACCGTCTCGGGCAACGGAGCCGGGCTGGTCTCGATGCAATGACAACAGGTGCCGCTAAAGAGCTGATGTTCGGTCACCCTGTAGCTGACCTCGGGCAGGTCAAAGACCTGATGGACGCGGTAGGGTTTGTCATGAAATACCACATTGCCCCCACAGCAGGCGCACTGTCTGGCAGGGTAATGGGGTATTACCGTCAGCCGTTCATCCGCTGGATGACGCTCACGCCGAGCGCCTTTGTGGCCCGGTTGGGCGCCGCGTTTTTTACCTGAGGCAAGGCGCGGCCGAGCAGGTGGTGGTGAGCCTGGCCCATCACTGGAAGGAGGCTTGGAGGAATTGCCGCTGTGCTGGTTGAGTCGGTCTTCTAGCTCGGCGATGCGCGCCATCAGCTTCTGAATAAGTTCATTAGCCTGCTCAAGGGTCAGCGGCGAAGCGGCCGGTGGGGTCATGGATGTGCTCATGCCCCTGATGGTGCC
>NZ_JAGKRH010000045.1:0-40262 GCF_017939245.1 Aeromonas sp. PrichA-15
AGGCATCTTGCGGAATACTGCTTCCGGTTTAATCATCGTTTTGACCTCAAGAGCATGTTGGTTGAATTGGGGCATGCAGTCGTGGCAAGCCCTCCGATGCCATATCGGCTCTTGAAGCTGGCTGAGGGTCATGGGTAATCAGGTATATATACATTAGAAATTTTCTATCCCTAAATGAATACAGCTCGCGCCATTTGACGCACATTTCCTTGCCGGACGCGGGCTGGCGGGCAACTGAGCCCACTGTCGCCAGACAACAGCGTTAACAATGGTGCAATAAGTTGAGTTTCCTCATAATTTAACCGGGATCTCATTTCCGCTTGTTGCCGGCTCCGCCAATTGATCTAGCGCAATCCCGCTCCCGATAAATCATCATTCGTTTTACCCATTTGGTAATATCCAGCTCGAGCAATCGCATAAATACATGGGTTTTATTCACTAATAACAATTAATCGGCCTGCCTGCTCCTGCCTAGTGCGGGGGCTGATGCCCACATCCAGGATGGAACGGTCAGGCTTGGCAATGAGATCGATTTGGGAGTGATGATCGTGAGTTCACACAACAGACAGACCAGGCTGGGCCTCGCCGCCCTGCTGCTTACCACCTGCCTTGGCACCAGCGGCTGGGCACAGGCGGCCGACGAGGCACAAAGCAAGGGCAAGATCGAGGCGCGCAGCGAGCTGTTCGCCAAGGATCACGCCGATCAGTTCACCAGCTGGAAAGGCACCAGCGAGAGCCGCGAGCGCACCGACGCCCTGGCGGAAGATCCGCAGATGGTGGTGCTCTGGGCCGGCTACCCCTTCTCCAAGGATTACAACAAGCCGCGCGGCCACTTCTATGCGCTGACCGACGTGCGGGAAACCCTGCGTACCGGCGCCCCCAAGACTGCCGAAGACGGTCCGCTGCCCATGGCCTGCTGGAGTTGCAAAGGCCCGGACGTGGCCCGCGTCATCGACGAGAGGGGTGAGGATGGCTACTTCAAGGGCATGTGGGCAAAAGGCGGACCGGAGATCGTCAACACCATCGGCTGCGCCGACTGCCACGACACCGCCTCGAAAGAGTTCAAGGAAGGGAAACCCGCCCTGCACCTCTCCCGTCCCTATGCCGACCGGGCCATGACCGCTATCGGCAAGCCGTTCAAGGAGCAGGGGCGCTTCGATCAGCAGTCTCAGGTGTGCGGCCAGTGCCACGTGGAGTACTACTTCAGCGGCCCCACCAAGGCGGTGAAATTCCCCTGGGACAAGGGTACGACTGTTGAGCAGATGGAAGAGTATTACGACGAGATTGGCTTTGCCGACTGGACCCATGCCCTCTCCAAGACCCCCATGCTCAAAGCCCAGCACCCCGAGTACGAGACCTGGCGCGCCGGCATTCACGGCCAGAACAACGTCGCCTGCGTCGACTGCCACATGCCCAAGGTGCAGAACGAACAGGGCAAGGTCTACACGGATCACAAGGTAGGCAACCCCTTCGATCGCTTCGATCAGACCTGCCGCAACTGCCACACCCAGAGCAAGGAGATGCTGCAAGGGGTGGTCAAGCAGCGCAAGGACGCCGTCACCGAAATCAAGCTCAAAGTCGAGAAGCAGCTGGTGCACGCCCACTTTGAAGCCAAGGCCGCCTGGGATGCCGGCGCCACCGAGGCCGAGATGAAGGACATTCTGCAGGACATCCGTCACGCCCAATGGCGCTGGGACTTCTCCATCGCCTCCCACGGGGTGCAGATGCACGCCCCGGAAGTGGCGCTGCGCATGCTGGGAACCGCCCTGGACAAGGCCGCCGATGCCCGCACCAAGCTGGCACGCCTGCTGGCCGCCAAGGGGATCAGCCACGAGATCGCCATTCCTGACATCTCCAGCAAGGAGAAGGCCCAGGCCGCTCTTGGCATGGACATGAAGCAGATGAACAGCGACAAGGCCCAGTTCCTCAAGACCACAGTCCCCGCCTGGGATGCCGAGGCCAAAGCGGCCGGACGGCTCGCACAATGACGAGGCATGCGGGCCCCCAGTGTCGGGCCCGCAGCCGGATGGAGGCTTCCTATGGGTGATTTAACAATGGATTTCTTACGACTGATGCTGATGGCAGCCATGCTGCTCACCAGCCTGCAGGGCCAGGCGGCCGATGCGGCAACCGCCCCGGCACCGACTACACATGAAGTGGAATTTCTGCGCAGTGCCGACAAGGCCTGCACCGACTGCCACAAGGAGCAGGTCGAAGGCATGCACGGCAAGCACGGCCAGGCGACCAACCCCAACAACCTGGCGCCGGTAACCTGCACCAACTGCCACGGTCAACCCTCCCCTCAACACCGGGAAGGGGTCAAGGACGTGATGCGCTTTAGCGACAGCTTCAATAACAAACAGAGTACCGAGAGCTACCCCATCGCCGAGCAGAACGGGGTCTGCATGAGCTGTCACGAGCCCAAAGTGCTGCGCGAGGCGCTCTGGGCCCACGACGTGCACGCTACCAAGCTCACCTGCACCAGCTGCCACCAGCTGCACCCGGCCAAGGAGCCCATGGTGGCGATTCCGGAGAAGTCCCGCATCAAGCTCTGCGTCGACTGCCACAGCAAGCAGCATGAGGTCGTCAAGGCGGCCAAGGCGAACACCACCTCGGGCAAGGAGGCACCATGAGCTGCTCTCGCCGTCACTTCATGGCGGGGATGAGTGCGGGGGCCCTCATCATGATGACAGGGCCGACTCGCTCCCTTGCCACCCCCCTCGCCCACAGCCAGACCATCGACGGGGTACGCTTTGGCATGATCCACGACGAGACGGCCTGTATCGGCTGTACCGCCTGCATGGATGCCTGCCGGGAGGTGAATCAGGTGCCAGAGGGGGTCTCGCGCCTCGAGATCATCCGCTCCGGCCCCATCGGCACCTTCCCCGATGCCGAGTACCACTTCTTTCGCAAGTCCTGCCAGCACTGCGACAACGCTCCCTGCGTGCACGTCTGCCCGACCGGTGCCTCCCATATCCGCAAGGAGGATGGCATCGTCGACGTCAACCCGGATCTTTGCGTCGGCTGCATGTACTGTCTGGCCGCCTGCCCCTATCAGGTGCGCTTTATCAACCCTGTGACCAAGGTGGCCGACAAGTGCGACTTTTGCCGCAGGACCAACCTGGCGGCGGGCAAGGAGCCGGCCTGCGTGGAATCCTGCCCCACCAAGGCGCTGGTGTTCGGCAATCTGGATGACCCGGACAGCCCCATCGCCAAACGGCTGGTAAAGGAGACCACCTATCGCTACAAGCAGGCACTCGGCACTTCGCCCAAGATGTACCGCGTGCCCAAAGGGGAGATAAAGTCATGACGATGCAAGAGGCATTTCACTTCCCTTCCCTTGTGTGGGGATTTGTCCGATCGCCATCTACCGCAGTAACAGAAGGAGGAATGGATCATGTTGCATGACGCATTTCACTTCCCTTCACTTGTCTGGGACTGGCCAATCGCCATCTATCTCTTTCTGCTCGGCATCTCCGCCGGGGCCACCAGCCTCTCGGTGCTGCTGCGCCGCAAGGGAGCCGGCAGCGAGAGCGGCATCATCAAGGCGACCGCCATTCTGGCGCCGGTGAGCGTGGTGCTGGGGTTACTGATCCTCATCTTCCACCTGGCCCGCCCCTGGACCTTCTGGAAGCTGATGTTCCACTACCAGTTCGACTCCGTGATGTCGATGGGGGTCATGCTGTTTCAGGTCTACATGGCGGTGCTGTTTGCCTGGCTGGCGGTGGTATTTCGGGCCGAGATCGAGACCTTGCGCAGTCACCTGCTGCAAGAGAAGTTCGCCTTTGTGGATGGTCTGATTGGCTGGCTCGCCCGCATCGAGCGGCTGCTGGCGCCGCTCTTGCTGCTGCTCGCCGTGCTCTTGGGGGCCTACACCGGCTTTCTGCTGTCGGCGCTCAAGACCTATCCGCTCTTGAACAACCCGGTGCTGCCGGTGCTGTTCCTCATCTCCGGCGTCAGCTCCGGCATCGCTTCCACCATCTTGCTGGCGGTCACCCTGTTCAAGGAGAACCATCACAGCCAGGGGGTGAGCTTTGTCCACCGCTTCGAGCGGCCGGTGCTGGCGGTGGAGGTGTTGCTGCTGGTCTGCTTCTTTACCGGCCTCTACTTCGGTGGCGGCCAGAAGGAGGCAGCCATGTGGGCCGCCATCGGCAGCGGCTTCTGGGCTCAGGTGTTCTGGCTCGGGGTGGTGGGCATCGGCATGCTGCTGCCCCAGTTGCTGGCCCTGCTGGCCCCCGCGCCGCTGCGGGCCAAAAACGGCTATCTGGTACTGGTCTGCAGCCTGACCCTGGTGGGGATCCTGCTGCTGCGCTACTTCGTGCTCTATGCCGGCCAGATGACGGTAGTTTAAAAATCGGTTCACGCTCCTGCTGCGAGGCCGTGATCAAGGCTCATGTGCTGCTCGGAATCCTCATGTATTCACATACACTCCGGTTCCTGCGCTGCTCTTTACCTTGCTGACAACCTCTCGCGACGGATAGTGAACCGGTTATTGAAAGCTGGGGATAAGCGCCAGCCGCCCTTCGGGTGACTGGCGCTTGTTTGTGGCGATGAGTTGTTGCGATTGGTTGTTGCCAGAAAGGTGGATGTTATCCCTCAGCGCCGGTACGGTGCAGACGCTGCGGCATAACATAGACAAATGATTGACTGGAGGTTGTGTGCTGGCGGAGCTCGGCTATCTCTCACTGTTGCTGGCGACCGGGCTCGCCCTGCTGCAAGGGCTGCTGCCCTGGCTGGGGCTGCGGCTCGCCTCACGCCCGCTGCTCGGCTGCGCAACACCGCTGGCCATCCTGGTCGCGCTCCTGTTGGTGGCCGCCCTGCTGCTGCTCGCCAGCTGTTTTGGCCAGGATGACTTCACCCTGGTCTATGTGGCCCAGCACGCCAACAGCGCCCTGCCCCTTGGCTTCAAGCTGGCAGCGGTGTGGGGCGGCCATGAAGGCTCCATGCTCTTTTTCGTCTTTGCGCTGGGGCTGTGGGGCGCCCTGGTGGCCCTTTGCTCCAGGCGGGTCGATCCGCTGATTACAATCCGGGTATTGGCCATCATGGGGCTGATCGTCGGTCTGTTTGGCCTCTATACCCTGATCTTCTCCAGCCCGTTTGACCGCCAGTTCCCGGGGCCGCTGGAGGGACGCGATCTCAACCCCATGCTGCAGGACATCGGCCTCATCATCCACCCGCCCCTGCTCTATCTCGGTTATGTCGGCTTTGCGGTCAACTTCGCCTTCGCCATGGCGGCGCTGCACTCGGGTCGGCTCGATGGCGCCGTAGCCCACTGGAGCCGCCCCTGGGCGCTCGGCTCCTGGGTCTTTCTCACCGCCGGCATCGTGCTGGGTTCCTGGTGGGCCTATTACGAGCTCGGCTGGGGCGGCTGGTGGTTCTGGGATCCGGTAGAAAATGCCTCCCTCTTGCCCTGGCTGCTCGGCACTGCCTTGCTGCACGCCCTGGTGGTGTGCGAGAAGCGCGGCGCTTACGGCCACGCCGTGCTGCTGCTCTCCATCTTTACCTTTTCGCTGAGCCTGCTCGGTACCTTCGTGGTGCGCTCCGGGGTGCTCACCTCGGTACACGCCTTTGCGGTGGACCCCAGCCGCGGCCTCACCCTCTTGTTGCTGCTCGGCTTGCTATTGACCTGCGCCCTCACCCTGTTTGCCCTGCGGGCGGACATTCGCGCCCCCTATGCCCGCTTTGGCTTGCTGTCAAAAGAGGGACTGCTCGGCGCCGCCATCCTGCTGCTCAGCGTGGCCTGCACCAGCGTGCTGCTCGGCACCTTCTACCCCATGGTGTTCCAGTCGCTCCATCTGGGTTCACTCTCGGTGGGCGCCCCCTATTTCAATACCATCTTCGTGCCGCTGGCCCTCTGCCTGATGGCGCTCATGACCCAACTGCCGCGCCTTCGCTGGCAGCATCTGGCAGCCCAGCGCCGCATCAAGGTGCTGCTCCCATGCCTGTTCGGCCTGCTGGGGGGCGCCTTGCTGAGCCTAGCCTATCCCGAGCCGCTGCGGGCAAGCTGGCTGGGGCTTGCGGCCAACGTGCTGAGCCTCTGGCTGATGGCCAGCCTGCTGCTCCCGCTCTTGCAACCGGTCGCCCTGCGCGAGCTCACCCTCAATCGGTTCGGCAGCCTGCTGGCCCACCTCGGGGTGGCGGTGTGCGCCCTCGGCATTGCGCAGGTGAGTTACCACAGTCAGGAGGGGGGCGCGGTACTCGCCGCAGGCCAGCCCTATCGGCTCGGCGCCTTCGAGTTTCGCTATGAGGGGAGCGAGCCGATCATCGGCCCCAACTACACCGCCCAGCGCATCACGCTTAGCGTGCACAAGGACGGTAAAGAGGTGGCGCGGCTCACCCCGGAGCGGCGTCACTACAGCGTGCGCACCATGAACATGAACGAGCCCGGCATCGCGTGGGGGCTGTTTGGCGATCTCTACGTGGTGCTTGGCGAGAAGATGGGACCCGGCGCCTATGCCATGCGGCTTCACTACAAGCCGCTGGTGCGCTGGATCTGGCTCGGCGGCCTGTTGATGATGACGGGCGGCGCCCTGCGCCTGCTCGCCCGCCGACCGCTGCTGGCTAACCATCCTGCGCCAGCGACCGCCCCCTCCCCTCGGCTTGAACAGGAGTCCTTATGAACGCCCGTCTGCGCCTGTTCGTGCCGCTCGTGCTCACCCTGGGGCTCGGTGCCCTGCTCTGTCTCGGCCTTGGCAACAACCCCTACAGCCAGGATGAGGCCGTCGCAGGGCGTACCCTGCCCGCCTGGCAGAGTGACGATCTGTTTGGCGGCGCCCCCATCCACACCGCGGCACTCAAGGGGGAGCCCTTTGTGCTCAACGTCTGGTCCAGCTGGTGCCCCAACTGCCGCGCCGAGCATTCGCTGCTGGGTGAGCTGGCCAGCGCCGTGCCCCTCTATGGCCTCAACTACCGAGACAAGGGAGACCCCGCCCGCGCCTGGCTCACCGAGGCGGGTAACCCCTATCGCGCCGTGCTGGCCGACCCCGACGGCCGACTCGCACTGGAGCTAGGCGTCTACGGCACGCCGGAGACCTATCTCTTCGCCGGCGACGGCACCCTGTTGACCCGTCATACCGGCCTGCTCACCCGGGAGATCTGGCAACGCCAGTTTGCCCCTCTACTTGCCGAGGCCCGCAGCAACACCGCTAGCCAGCCCGAAGTGGAAAGAGAAGTAGAGAAACAAGTGCAGGAGAGCAAGCCATGAGCCGTCTCGGCCACGCCCTGATCGCGCCGCTCTTGCTGGCCTTGAGCCTCGGGGCCCTTGCCAGCGGGGTCGACACCTATGAGTTTCGCCACCCCGAGCGGCAGACCCGCGCTCAGGAGCTGGCCCGCGCCCTGCGCTGCCCCCAGTGCCAGAACCAGAACCTGGTGGAGTCCAACTCCCCCATCGCCCGGGATCTGCGGCTCGAAGTCTACCGCTGGGTGGACGAGGGGCAGTCTGATGAGCAGGTGATCGCCCGCATGACGGAGCGCTTCGGCGACTTCGTGCGCTACGATCCCCCCTTCAAGCGCAGCACGGCGCTGCTGTGGGGCGGCCCCGCCCTCTTGCTGTTGCTGGCCCTCAATCGCCTGCGCAGGAGCCTGCATCGCCGGCAACCGGCGCGGGTGCCGCTTGTCGGCGACAGAGCCGAGGGGGTGCTCGCCCACGACCCCAGGGCCGAACTGAACCGGCTGATCATGGCCGAGCAGCAGGCGGGGCTTGCCCCCCACAGCCGCCTCTACCGGGAGCTGGAGCTGGCCCGCCTCGCCAACGCCACCCCAACCGCCGAGCAGGCCCTGCGCGAGCGGCTGGTAAGAGATCGCACCGCTCGTCCGCAGCTCTGGCTGCGCACCTGGATACTGCTTGGGGGCCTGCTGCTGGCGCTGATGGCCGGTATTTATGCTGGCACCGGCCGCTATCAGGCGTGGCTGGCTTATCAGTCGCGCCCCGATCCGCTGGCGGGATTGAGCCCGCGGGATCTGCAGGACAAGGAGCTGGGCGCCTTGCACCAGCGCCTGCAAGCCAACCCCGCCGATCTCGACGGCTGGGCGGCGCTCGGCCAGCTCTATCTCTATCGGGACGAGTACGACAACGCCCTGCTCGCCTACCAGCGTCTCGCCCTGCAAGAAGGGGGCGCCAGCGCTGCGACCCAGGCCGCACAGGCTACCGTGCTCTACTATCAGGCGGGCCAGCAGCTGACTCCCGAGGCAACCCGCCTGCTGGAGAGCGCCCTCAAGCAGGACAAAGGCGAGGTGAGCGCCCTGATGCTGCTCGCCTCCGATCA
The DNA here is from genome assembly GCF_017939245.1 of Aeromonas sp. PrichA-15. Taxonomy (NCBI): domain Bacteria; kingdom Pseudomonadati; phylum Pseudomonadota; class Gammaproteobacteria; order Aeromonadales; family Aeromonadaceae; genus Aeromonas; species Aeromonas sp. PrichA-15. The sequence continues at coordinate 8,265 of NZ_JAGKRH010000045.1, forward strand.
CTTCCTGCACGGTCGCTACTCCCAGGCCATCGCCCTCTGGCAGCAGTTGCTGGACGAGGAGCGCCCCCGCATCAATCGGGCCGCGTTGATCCAGGCCATTCAGACCGCGCGGATGATGGGAGGATGACGCGGGGCAAAACGGCGATAATGCAGCGGGCCATCTTCCCTGCCGGGCGCCGTTTTTATCGCCATGGTCGCCATGAACAACCTTTTCATCATCCCAAGGCGCCGAAAGGTGCAAAAAGAGTCGTCATCTCGCCCCTCGCCAGCATATAGTGCGCCCCCGTAGTGGCGTGTCTGGCATGGCCTGACAGGCTTCTATGACTCCCTTTTGCGGGCCCAATAGCCCCGATGCGGGGGATTTCAAGGTGCGCTGGCCCATAAAATGGAAATATCCGGCCACCAGACGTTGTGAAGCGTCAATTACCGTCATATAACTTAGCCAAATGTCCCTGTGAGTCGTAGTAGAGTCAAATCATGAACCTTCGTCCTTTTCTTCCCTTGCTGCTCGGCGCCTTCCTCCTTCCCGCCAGCATGGAAAGCGCCCATGCCAACCCGTTTTCTGCGACCTCTTCTTCCACCAACAGCCTGCTCGAACCCCGCAGCAACCTACCGCTGAGATCCGATGCCTACGTGGTCGTCAACCCGAAAACCGGCGAGACCCTGGCAGAGCGCAACGCCAACCGGGTGATGTCCATCGCCTCCATCACCAAGCTGATGACAGCGCTGGTGGTACTGGATGGCAATCAGCGCCTCAACGAGACCCTCACCGTCACCATGGATGACGTGGACAGACTCAAGGGCACGGGGTCGCGCCTCGCGGTGGGCTCGCGCCTGAGCCGCGCCGACATGCTGCACATCGCACTGATGTCCTCTGAAAACCGCGCCGCCTCCGCCTTGGGACGGCACTACCCGGGTGGCCGCAAAGCCTTTATCGAGGCAATGAATGCCAAGGCCCGCATGCTCGGCATGTGGAGCACTCATTTCGCCGACAGCACCGGGCTCAACCCCCGCAACGTCTCCACCGCACACGATCTCGCCAAACTGGCTGCTGCCGCATCCACCTACCCGCTGATCCGCCAGTACACCGCCTCCGAGCAGCGTCTGGTACGCAACGGCAAGCGCCAGCTGCACTACCTCAACTCCAACCGCCTGGTACGGGAAGGAAGCTGGCCCATTCTGGTCTCCAAGACCGGTTATATCCGCGAGGCGGGGCGCTGCCTGGTGATGGGAACCCGGGTCAACAACGAGCCCGTGGTCATGGTGCTGCTTCACGCCAACACCACGGATGAACGGGTCGCCGATGCCAGAAAGATCAAGAGCTGGCTGGAAACCTCGGGCCGCATGACCCTGACGGCGCAGTCCACTCCCCAGCCCAGGCTCTTCAGCAGCCAGTAACGGCTACGAGAACAAGGGCCCCCGAACCGGCAGGTTCGGGGGCCTTTTTCATGAGTGGCAATCCCCCCCTATTGCCTCTTTCTGCTCTCCCAGTGATCCCGACCGTATGGTGCTTCGTTAAGGAGGCAGAGAGAAACCAAGGGCATCAACAGGGCCGCCACATGCACCTCAAACCCCATCTACCCGAGAAGATCTGTCCCGTCTGCCTGCGTCCTTTTGCCTGGCGGCGCAAGTGGGCCCGCTGCTGGCAGGAAGTGCGCTATTGCAGCGAACGCTGCCGTCGTCGGAAGGAGCACCCCTGATGGAGCTGCGCCTCATTCTCGGGGATCAACTGAACGCGGGTCACAGTTGGTTTCGCACGCAGGATGCCGCTGTCTGCTACCTGATGGCGGAGCTGCGCCAGGAGACGGACTACTGCCGCCACCATCGCCAGAAGGGGCTCGCCTTCTTTGCCGCCATGCGCGCCTTCGCCGCCGCCCTCACCAAGGCGGGCCACCGGGTCTGCTACCTGACTCTCGATGAGAGCGCCCCCTGGCCCGATTTGCCGAGCTTGCTGGCGGCCCAGCTCGAAGCGCATCAGGCCGAGCGCTTCGCCTGGCAGAGCCCGGACGAGTGGCGCCTTGCAAGCCAGCTGACCCAGTGGGCCTCAGGCCTTGCCATCCCGACCGCTGAGGTGGACAGCGAACATTTTCTCACCCCCCGCGATGGCTGGCGACGCTACCCCCACAGCCGGATGGAGTTCTTCTACCGCGCCCTGCGAAAGCAGTACCGGGTGTTGCTCGATGAACGCGGCCAGCCCCTTGGGGGGCGCTGGAACTTCGATGCCGAGAATCGCGCCAAATTGCCGGCGAGCCAACCCATCCCGGCGCCCCTCACCTTTGCCAACGAGGTGAGCGACATCGATGCCATGCTGACCCGCCACGGCGTCGCCACCATTGGCAGTGCCGATGCCGACGCCCTGCCCTGGCCCGTCACCCGGCGCCAGAGCCGCACACTGCTTGAACACTTCCTTGCACACTGCCTGCCCCACTTCGGCCGCTATCAGGACGCCCTGAGCGAGCGGGGCTGGAGCCTGTTCCACAGCCGCTTGTCGTTTTCCATGAACAGCAAGATGCTCCATCCCCTCGAGGTGATCCGCACCGCGCAAGCTCACTGGCAGGCCAATCAGGCCACCATTTCCCTGGCGCAGGTGGAGGGGTTCATCCGCCAGATCCTCGGCTGGCGCGAGTTTGTCCGCGCCCTCTACTGGGAAAAGATGCCCGAGTATCGGCGCACCAACTTTCTCGGGGCCGAGCGACCCCTGCCCGGTTTTTTCTGGAATGGAGAAACCAGCATGGCCTGCGTGCGTCACGCCATTCGACAGTCTCTGGAGCACGCCTATGCCCACCATATCCAGCGGCTGATGGTGACCGGCAACTTCGCCCTGCTGGCGGGGATCCACCCTGACGAGGTGGATGCCTGGTATCTGGGCATCTATGTGGACGCCATCGAGTGGGTGGAGCTGCCCAACACCCGCGGCATGAGCCAGTTTGCCGATGGCGGCCTGATGGGCAGCAAGCCCTACGCCAGCAGCGGCGTCTATCTCGAGCGGATGGGCCACTACTGCAAGGGGTGTCACTATCAGGTGAAGGCCCGCAGCGGGCCGGACAGCTGCCCCTTCAACAGCCTCTATTGGCACTTTCTTTGGCGCAACCGGGACAAACTTGGCAGCAACCCTCGCCTCGCCCTGCCCTATGCCAACTGGGATGGCCAAACCACAGAACAGCAGCAAGCCATCCTGACGACAGCAGAGCATCATCTGCTCCACCTGGAGCGGCTCTGAATCGACCGGATTTCATGCCAGAAAGTGAGCAAATGACAACATTTAGAACCAGTTAACAAAATGTGAATAGCGATAACCACCAATGACATCGACACCAGTTGAATATCCTGTGGCGGCTGATTAAGGTGGAGGCCCCAGTCAAGGAGAGACAAGATGGACATAGTGGTACTCGGTGGTGGCGTGGTCGGTGTGACCAGCGCCTGGTATCTGGCCAAGGCCGGTCACAAAGTGACCCTGCTGGAGCGGCGTGACGGGGTGGCCCTTGAAACCAGCCATGCCAACGCGGGTCAGATCTCCCCGGGTTATGCTTCCCCCTGGGCTGCCCCCGGCATTCCCCTCAAGGCCGCCAAATGGCTGCTGCAAAAGCACGCCCCCTTCACGGTGCGGCCCACCTCGGACCCCTTCCAGCTGCGCTGGATGCTGAAGATGTTCGCCAACTGCACGCCGGCGGCCTATGCGGTCAACAAGGGGCGCATGGTACGGCTGGCCGAATACAGCCGCGACTGCATGAAGCAGTTGCGGGGCGAGCTGGCGCTCGACTACGAAGGGCGCCAGCTCGGCACCCTGCAACTGTTTCGCAGTCAGGCCCAGCTCGATGCCAGCCAGCGCGATATCGCCGTGCTCGAGGAGTACGGCGTCCCCTATCAGTCTCTGAATGCCGACGGCTGCGAGGAGGTCGAGCCCGCCCTGGCAAGGGTGCGTGGCAAGGTGGTGGGGGGCCTGCGCCTGCCGGGAGATGAAACCGGTGACTGTTTCCGCTTCACCCAGGCCCTGGCGGACGAGGCCCGCAAGCTCGGGGTGAGCTTCGTCTTCAACTGCGCCATCGACGAGGTCGAGATCGCGAAGGGACGCGCCGTGGCGGTCCGTGCCGGCGAGCAGCGCTTCCAGGCCGACGCCATCGTCTGTGCCCTCGGCAGTTATGGCACCGGCTTCCTGCGCCCCCTCGGGATAGAGCTCCCCGTCTACCCGGTCAAGGGTTACTCCCTCACCCTGCCGATGACGGATGCCGAGGGCGCGCCGCGCAGCACTGTGCTGGACGAGACCTACAAGGTCGCCATCACCCGCTTCGACGAACGGATCCGGGTGGGCGGCATGGCCGAACTCTCGGGCTTCAACCTGGCGCTCAACCCCAGACGCCACGATACCCTGGCCATGGTGGTGAGGGATCTCTTCCCCCAGGGGGGAAATCTGGAGCAGGCCACCTTCTGGACCGGGCTGCGCCCCATGACGCCGGACGGCACACCCCTGGTCGGCCCAAGCCCCATTCCCGGGCTCTGGCTCAATACCGGCCACGGTACCCTGGGCTGGACCATGGCGGCAGGATCGGGCCAGTTGCTCAGCGATCTCATCTCGGGCAATACCCCGGATATCAGCGACGAGGGGCTCACCCTGGCCCGCTACGGCTAGGCGTTGGCACCGTCTGTGCAAGTCTGCGAAAAAAGAGGGCGTGCCTGGCACGCCCTCTTTTTTCTTGCCCCCCTGGCTACGACGACACCGGGGTCGCCTCCTCGCTCGTCAGTCCGGGTTTCAGGGCCAGCGTGAAGAGCGCCGCCACCATGTCGGACTGGGTGATGATGCCCACCAGCTGCTCCCCCTCCACCACCGGCATGTGGTGCAGCCCCCCGTCGGAGAAGGCCTCCACCAGGTCGTAGAGAGGCTGGTAGCGCCGCGCCGTCTGCACCTCCCGGGTCATCAGATCCGCGACCTGCTGCTGCTCGAGGGCCTCCTTCGCCCTCGGCTGGTGACCCGCCCGGTCGATCATCAGGTCGTGCAGGGTGATGATGCCGACCAGCCTCTCCCCCTCATCCACCACCGGCAGCGCCTTGATCTGGTGGTGGGAGAGCAGATGCCACGCCTCCATGGCGAGCGCCTGTGGCGTCGTCACGACGAGATCCCGCGACATCACATCCTGGCACCGTACCGTCTCCACTCGCCCCCGCAGGGCGTGAAGCTGGGCCTCCTGCAGCAGCTCCTGCAGATCCTGGCGGCTGATGTCCAGCAGCTCCCCGTGTTTTTCCAGGGCAAAGTCGATGTCCTGAGTGGCGAGCCGGGCACTCGGCTGGGGATCCGCCGTCTGGTGGCGATTGGGCGCCGCCTTGCCGCCATGGGGATAACGACGCCCCAGGGCGCGGTTGTAGAGCAAGCCCAGACTCAGCAGCAACAGGGAGTTGAGCAGCACCGGCAGCAGCACGTAGCCGACCCCGAGCGCCCGGATCCCCTCGCCGCCGATGACGGCGGTCAGGGCCACGGCGCCGCCGGGCGGGTGCAGGCTGCGGGTGAGGAACATGGCGGCGATGGCCAGCATCACCGCCAGGGCCGAGGCGATAGCCATGTCCGGCACCAGGTTCGCGCTCAATACCCCCATCAGGGCCGAGACCCCGTTGCCCACAAGGATGGACCAGGGCTGGGCCAGGGGGCTGGCCGGGGCGGCAAACAGCAGCACGGCGGAGGCCCCCATGGGGGCGATGAGCCAGTGCACCTCGAGCCCCAGCCCCCAGCGACACAGCAAGGCGGTGCCGAGCAAGCCGATGAGGGCGCCAAGGGCGCCGTAACAACTCTCTTTGACGCTGGTATTGGTCGATACCGGCAAAAAATCCCTGAACTGCATGGTGCTCCCGCGGACGATAACATTTATTTCAAATGCGCAATTCTAGCCACTTTCCCCCGTCCCAGACCAGCCCCCCGCTCCGCCATGGCCATCATCCGCACGCTTTTTCCCTTCTTAACATTGTCTTAAGAGTCCGCTGGCACCCTTTACGCCATCCCAACACTGGAGCCCAACGGTATGACTCACCTCAACGATGCCCTGCGCCGCTTCGACGGCCAACGCCGGGTCTGGACGGCGGGACTGGAGCGAACCCTGCTCGGCTGGCTTGCCAGTCGCAGCGCATTGCCGCCCTCTTCGCAGGCACCCCGCCGGATCCTGGTCATTCGCAGTACCAACCGCATCGGCAACAACCTCTTCCTGCTGCCCTTCCTGCACCAGCTTCATCGCGCCCATCCCCACGCCGAGCTGGAGCTGGTGTGCAGCCCCACCGCCCTGCTCCCCTTCCTGGCCGATCTGCCCCTGCGGCACATTCATCAGATCCGGTTGCAGGGCAGACACCTGCCGGGCGCCCTCTCGGCACTCTCGCGTCTGCGCCGCCAGCACTACGACAGGGTCTACGTCCCCTTCGCCTCCAGTACGGATCACTTCATCGCCGCCTGGGTACAGGCCCGGGAGAAATGCGGCTTCGACGATGGCCATGGGGATCTCATCTTCCCGCGTCCGCAGGCTCCGGACAGTGAGTGCCACTACGCCCACCAGCCCCTGCAACTGCTCGGCATACCGGGCAATCCGGCCAACCCCATCCCCCTTGGCAGCCTGTTGCAGGGGCCAAGCCCGGCCTTGAGTGCGCTGCGACGAGCCTATCCTGGCCGTCCTCTGATCGGCTTTTTCACCGGCGCCCGCAAGGGCAAGGGGCTCTCCCAGCCCCAGTGGCAGCGGTTGCTTGGGGATCTGCGCCGTCACAGCCCGGATTCCCTGCTGATCCAGCTCGCGGATCCCGCCGCCCCCGAGCACCTGCTCGGGGACGTGCACGTTTCCCTTGGCAACATGGGGGAGCTGGCCCGCTTCACGGGCGGCCTCTCCCTCTTCGTCAGCGCCGACACCGGTCCCCTGCACCTGGCTGCCGCCAGCGGTGTGCCCTGTCTTGGCCTCTTTACCCAGACCGACCCCGCCCGCTACGGGTGCCTGGGCGCCCAGCACCTCAATCTGGTGATCGAGGATCGCAATGCCATCCCCCTCGACCAACAGTGGCTGACCGAGGCGCTCGCAAGCGCCCCTCACCGGGTGACGATGTCGGTTTCCCCAACCCGCTACCTGCCCGCACCCCGGCCCGCCCTGATCCCCCTCTAGGGAGCGGCCATGCAAAAAAAGAGGGAAGGCTGTCGCCTTCCCTCTCTCGTCTTGGTGACACTCACCGGGCGCTCGTCCGGGTGAATGGAAGCCCTCAGGCCAGCTCGGCGCGCAGCGCCCGAGTCGCATCGACCATCACCTTCAGGGCAGCGGTGGTCTCTTCCCAGCCGCGGGTCTTGAGGCCGCAGTCCGGGTTCACCCAGAGCCGGTCTGCCGGGATTTGTTGCGCAGCCTTGCGGATGAGGTCTTCAATCCAGCCCTGGCTCGGTACGTTCGGCGAGTGGATGTCGTAGACGCCCGGACCGATCTCGTTGGGGTAGTTGAAGCGCTCGAACGCTTCGAGCAACTGCATCTGGCTGCGGCTCGTCTCGATGGTGATCACATCCGCGTCCAGCGCCGCCACCGCCTCGATGATGAGGTTGAAGTCGCTGTAACACATGTGGGTGTGGATCTGGGTGCTGTCCACCACCGGGCTTGCACTCAGGCGGAAGGCGCGCACCGCCCAGTCCAGATAGGCCTGGTGATCCTGCTTGCGCAGGGGCAGCCCTTCGCGGATCGCCGGCTCGTCGATCTGGATGATCTTGATGCCGGCGGCTTCCAAGTCAGCCACCTCGTCGCGAATGGCCAGGCCAATCTGCAGGGCGGACTGCTCGCGGCTCACGTCTTCCCGCGGGAAGGACCAGCAGAGAATGGTCACGGGGCCGGTCAGCATGCCCTTCACCGGCTTGTCGGTCAGGCTCTGGGCAAACTTCGTCCACTCAAGGGTCATGGGGGTCGGACGGTCGATGTCACGGGTGATCACCGGCGGCTTGACGCAGCGGGAGCCATAGCTCTGTACCCAGCCAAATCGGGTGATGGCAAAGCCGTCCAGCAGCTCCCCGAAATACTCCACCATGTCGTTGCGCTCGGCCTCGCCGTGCACCAGCACGTCCAGCCCGATGGCCTCCTGGCGCTCAATCGCATCCTTGATCTGGGCCTGGATGCCCGCCTCGTAGGCCTGGTCATCGATGCGCCCGGCACGCCAATCCTGACGCAGCACCCGGATTTCAGAGGTCTGCGGGAAGGAGCCGATGGTGGTGGTGGGCAGGAGCGGCAGCTTCAGATCCGAGCGCTGCGCGTCGGCACGCACCGGGTAGGCGCTCTGGCGATCGAAGTCACTGTTGGTCAGGCTGGCGAGGCGCGACTGCACCACCTTCTTGTGAACCCGGCTGTCAGACTCCCGATCCACGATGGGCTGGCTGTAAGCCTCGATTTTGTCCAGGGCGCCACCGTCCAGGTAGTCGGACAGCAGCCCCAGCTCATAGCACTTTTGCAGGGCAAAGGCGAACCAGCTGCGAGTCTGGGGATCCAGCTCGTGCTCCAGGGTCAAATCCACCGGGCTGTGCAGCAAGGAACAGGAGGAGGCCACCCAGAGGCGCTCGCCAAGCTTTTCTTTCAAGGCCTTGAGGGTCGGCGCCAGCTTGGCCAGGTTGGCACGCCAGACGTTGCGGCCGTTGATGACACCCGCCGAGAGTACCCACTGTGCCGGCAGGTGCGGGACCAGGGTCTCCAGCTGCTCGGGGGCTGCCACCAGATCCAGGTGCAGGCCGTCCACCTTCAGACTGGTGATGATGTCGCGCTGATGGGCCACGGACCCGAAGTAGGTGGTGAGCAGCAGCTTGCAGGGGCCGCTCAGGCGCTCATATGCCTTGAGGTAGGCCAGGCGCCACTCGTCCGGCAGGTCCAGCGCCAGAGCCGGCTCGTCGATTTGCACCCACTCCACCCCCTGGGCCGCCAGTTTGGCCAGGATCTCCTGGTAGACGATCAGCAGGCGATCCAGCAGTTCGAGGCGGGAGAAGCCGCTCTCTTTCTCCTTGCCAAGCCACAGGTAGGAGACGGGGCCCAGCAACACCGCCTTGGCCGGCAGCCCAAGGGCCTTGGCCTCTTCCACCTCGTCAAAGAGCTGGCTCCAGCCCAGCTTGAAGCGCTGGTCACGGTAAAATTCCGGCACTAGGTAGTGGTAGTTGGTGTTGAACCATTTGGTCATCTCGGCAGCGGCCGCCGCCGGGCCGGTCGGCGCACGGCCACGGGCCACCCGGAACAGGGTGTCGAGGTCGGTGTCGCCGTGGCGGTGACGGGCAGGCACGGCGTCCACCAGCAGGCTGGTACCCAGCACCTGATCGTACCAGGCAAAATCCCCCACCGGCAGCAGGTTGACCCCGGCGGTACGCTGGGCCTGCCAGTGGCGCTCACGCAGGCTCTTGCCCACGGCGACCAGCTCGGCCTGGGTGGTTTCGCCACGCCAGTAGGATTCGAGGGCAAATTTCAGTTCGCGCTTGGCGCCGATACGGGGAAAGCCCAGGGTGTGTGCGAAGGTCATAGGTTCCATTCCTTATGCTCGTTTATCTGATGAGGATCTGGATTGTTTGGCCATCCAGATGTTTACACATCCAAAATGACAAGATAAGGTGACCTTGGCTATTGAATCCTCTTCAACTGGCTCTCAAGAATTTCTCAACTGACGCACAAAGGAGCAGTGCCATGGTCGCGCCCACCCCATCCAGCCCCCCTCAGAGCAGCAATCTGGGCATCGATCTCAAACACCTGAAGACCATCAGCGCCCTGGCCGAGCAAGGGTCCCTGGCCGGGGCCGCACTCACCCTCAACCTCACCCAGTCCGCCCTCTCCCACCAGCTCAAGGAGCTGGAGACCCGCCTCAATCTGGAGCTGTTTCTTCGAAAAAGCCGCCCTCTGGTGCTGACGGCGGCAGGCCAGCATCTGCTGGCCCTGGCCCGTCAGGTGCTGCCCGCCCTGGCCCAGACCGAGCGCCAGCTGGTCGCCCTGCACAGCGGCGAGGCGGGCAGGCTGCATCTGGCCCTCGATTGCCACAGCTGCATCCAGTGGCTGCTCCCGCTGTTGCCGGACTTTCGCCGCCAGTGGCCCGGCGTGGATCTGGAGGTGGAGTCGGTGCCGGGTTTCGATGCCATCAGTGCCCTGCTTGGCGGCCAGCTCGACCTGCTACTCACCTCGGATGTACAGGCCCGCGGGGATCTTCATTTCGAGCCGCTGTTCGCCTTCGATCTCACCCTGGTGATGGCGCCGGATCACCCCCTCTGCCAGCAGCGGCGCATCACACCGGACGATCTGCGACCGGAGGTGCTGCTGGTCTACCCGGTGGAGCGGGCACGCATGGATGTGTTCAGCCGTTTCCTGCAACCGGCCGGGGTGGAGCCCGCCCGCTGCAAACCGGTGGACAACACCTCGGTCATGCTGCAGATGGCCGCCGCCGGGCTCGGGCTCGCCGCCCTGCCCCGCTGGGCCAGCGAGGAGTTCGTGCGCCAGGGCCTGCTTGAGGCGCGCCCTCTCGGGGAGGGCATTCGCCGCCACATGTATGGCGCCGTGCGCGCCGCCGACAAAGATCAGGCCTGCCTGCAGAGCCTGTTCGAGCGCATCCGCACCCGGATGGCGGCCCAGTAAGCCGGGCACAAAAAAGCCGCCAGGATCAGGCGGCTTTCATCACGGGTTGCCCGCGCAGACGAAGAGTCGGGTATCAGCATTCATCACCCCTCACCCCACCCAGCCTTCGCGGGCAGTTGCCACACAGTTCCCCATCCCGGCGCTTGTAGTGCAGGCAGCAGCGCTGGCGCACATAGCCCGGGAAGGCCTCGTCCCGGGGCAGGCCTGCTTCGCACCAGCCCGTCAGATGTGCCGACGGCAGGCCACAGGATTCAAGCCAGAGGGGAGCATGGGACCTCACCTCCTCCCGACTCACCTCCCCGAAGAAATCGGGCACCCGCACCAGGGCCGCCAGCAGATCGTCCGCCAGGAGCGGGCGCACGAAACCGGGGCGCAGCCGCTGCGCCGTCCCAAGGAGGGTGAACTGCCCCTGCCAGTGCGCCTGGAGTCGCTCCCCGGCCGTCTTGATCAACACGCCGACCTCCCCTTTGATCATGGGCTCGGCCGGCAGGGTAAAGCCCGACACCACGCCGGCCTCATGCCCCTGTCCCAGCCTGTCGAGGGCAGGCACGGCCTGATGGCGGTAGACGGCCACCATGGCGAGATAGATGGATTGCCAGCAGAGCATGCCCCAGCTGCGGGTGAGCCAGTAGGCGGGTCCCGCCTCCGGGTGTGCCTGCTGCCAGTGCGCATGGAGGGCTGCGGCCACCTCGGCCGACGTCGCTCCGGTGGCATCCGTCAGTGGCGGACGCACGTCACCGGCCGCCACCAGGTTCCCCTTGAGGGACGGGATCAGGCTGGCCGCCGCCGCGAACAGGGCCTGGTGATCCGAGACGAGGGCGCGTTCCGCGTCCGCTTTTTCCCGGCCAAGGCCGTGCTCCCGACCAAGGCTGCGCGGCACACCGCGCGCCCTCTCCTCGCCCATTCGTTGAAAGGGCCCCGGGCGCGTGCCGGGGCGCAAGGTCAGAATGCGTATTTGAGTCGCGCCTCCACGCTTCGTTCGGCCCCGAACCAGCAGTTGTTCTGGTCGTAGCAGGAGTAGTAGGTCTTGTTGAACAGGTTGCTGGCGCCAAGCGATACCCCTACCCCTTTCAGGCTTGCGCTGAGGGCGGCGAGATCGTAGGAGGCGGACATGTCCATCAGGAGGTAGTCCGGTACCTTGTCGGTGTTGGCGGCATCCATCTCGGCCTCCCCCACGTAGCGCAGGCCGGCGCCCACTCGCATCCCCTCGAGGTTGCCGCCGGGGTAGTAGTTGCTCCACAGCGACGCCATCTGTCTGGGGACCCAGACCGGCGTCTTGCCCTGCAACGTGGTGGTATCGCGCGTGATCTCCATGTCCATCAGGGTGTAGTTGAGGGCCAGATCCAGCTGGCTGGTGAGATCGGCTCTCCCCTCAAGCTCGATACCCCTGGAGACCGTCTCCCCGGTCTGCAGCTTGGGCCCGTAGACATTGTCCGGATCCGTCACCAGGGCATTCTTCTTGGTGATGTGGAACGCCGACAGCGTCGCCGTCTTGCTCATGTCGTCGGAGAGGAACTTGACGCCCCCTTCCCACTGATGACCGGTCGCCGGTTTGAACGCCTGACCCTGCTTGTCCGCCCCCGGCACCGGCTCGAAACTCTCGGCATAGCTCGCATAGGGGGAGAAGCCGCCATCCAGCTCATAGAGGGCGCCGACGCGGAAGGAGAGGTTGTCCTGATCGATGTGGGCCAGGGACTGGCTGTCCGCCCCCTGATAGAGGGTCCGGCTGTCGGTGTCCATCCGGTAGCGGTCGTAGCGGGCGCCGCCGATGGCCACCAGTCGATCGAGGCGCACCTGATCCTGCAGATAGACGCCGGTCTGGGACTGACGGATCACCTTTTTATCCTGGTAGTTGAAAGTGAGTGCCTCTGGGACTATCTGGCTATGGTTCGGGTTGAAAATGTCGATGCTGGGCGCCGAGTAGTCGAGGGTATCCCGGTAGAGGATATGGGCATCCAGGTACTGGTAATCGACCCCGAGCAGCAGGTTGTGCTGGGCAGAGCCCGTCTGCACCTTGCCCGCCAGCTGGTTGTCGATGACAACGCCGCGAGAGTCTTCATCGGTGAGATAGGCGTTGCGGGCCAGGGTGCGGTTGTCCGCCGCCAGGGCCGCGTTGTAGGTGTTGCGCTGATAGGCGGACGCATCCATGTAGCGGGCATTTTGCAGCACCTGCCAGCGCTCGTTGAAGTCGTGGCTCAGCTTGTAGCCCAACAGGGTCACATCCCGGTTGTACTCGTTCCAGTTCTCGTCGCCAAGGAAGGTGTCGCTGCCAAGCTGTCCCAGGGGGTTGGACTTGGCCGAGCCGCTGGCGGGCACAGTGGTGTAGATGCCGGCCTCGGGATCCTTCTGGTAGTAAAGGTTGAGGTTCAGCAGGGTGCGCTCGCCGAGCTGCCAGTCCAGGGACGGCGCAAAGACGTAGCGCTCCTCCTTCGAGGTCACCGCCTGGCCATCCTTCTCCCGTGCCAGTCCCACCAGCCGATAGGCGAGCTGCTCGTTGATGGCACCGGTGCTGTCGAGGGTCATCTCCTTGAGGGTGCCCGTGCCGGTCGCCACGCTCACGTTGTGCTTGCTCTCCCGCTGGGGGCGCTTGGCGATGAGGTTGACCATGCCGCCGGGGGGCATGCTGCCATAGAGCACCGATGTCGGCCCCTTGAACACCTCCAGCTGCTCGATGGCCACCGGATCTATCTGGGGTTGCAGGTTCCAGTCGTTGTACTGGAGCAGCAGGCCGTCATAGAAGTTCTGGTAGTTGTCAAAGCCACGGATGTTGAACAGATCCAGCCGATTGACCGCCCCGCCCCGCAGCTCGGTGTTGACGCCGGGCACGTAGCGCAGCGCCTCGCTCACCGAACTGACGCCGCGCAGCGACAGGGTCTCCCCATCCACCACCGAGATGGCCTGGGGCGTCTCGATGGGGTCGAGCCGGGTCTTGGTCGCGGTGTTGCGATAGGTCTGGCCGAGCACGGTCAGGGTCTCGTCGGCGGTGGCCGTATCCTGGCTGTCGGACGCGGCGGCCTGTACAGAGCCTGCAAGCAGGGTGGAGATGGTCACGGCGACCAGGGTCAAAGGGGGGTGAACAAGCTGCATCTGATCCTCGATTACTTACTGCATGTGAATGGTAACAAATATCATTTGCATTTTATTGTTCTATTTTGCCCCGATATTAACAATTTGGGGCATGTTGGCGGGGAAGCGGGGAAAGCGAGGGTGGTAGGCACGCCATCTGCTATCGGAGGCAACATGGCAACGCCGTCGAGGCTCTCAGGGAACACCCATCATGGCCGCCTGATGAAGGTCACCGCCTTCACTTTCACAGCCAACTAGCAAGTAACCATCACATATTCAGAACATGGCGGCATATTAACCCCCATATTCACACTCATCAGACAAGTATGGTCGCGTTCTCCCTCCCCTTGTTGATCCTGGTCAATCGCTATTGATAAAGGAGGCGATAGCATGCCCACCCTTTTATCAGCCCTGATTGAGACAATACCAAGCCATCAGCACACGCCTATGAATGAGACCGCCCACCAAAATCTGCACTGCGATACCCAGCTCAACTTCACCTTCGGAGTCATCATCCTGACCCTGCTTATCGCCCTGAGACCGTCAGTGTCAGCATCCGGACCTCTGCCGAGCGCAAGTACCACAAGGTGGCGGCCATGTTCGTGCACAACATGGCGACCCAGTCCATCGAGCCACAGTTCAAGTCACTGGAGCATGTCCTCAACGAAACGGGCAGTGTCATCGATGAATCAGGCCTGGATGCCTTCCTCAATGAGGATCACACGCCCCTTGGCCTCTCCCTGATGCAAACGTTGGCGCTCACCCCCTATGTGAAGAGCATCCTGCTCGCCGATCCACAGGGGCGGTTCAACTCCGTCCCCCATCTGCCGGTCGGGGAGCACGTTGATGCCAAGGAGCGACCCTGGTTTCTCGCGGCCGCCGTGCGAACCCTCTTCGTGCACTACACCGACCACTACCCCAGCAAGTTCGATGACAAGAGCCGCAGCGTCTCCGTCTCCCGCCCCCTGATCAACAAGGAGGGGGTCTTCCTCGGCACCCTGGCCATGAACGTGGATCTCGAGCAGATGAGCTATCCCCTGCGTCAGCTCATGAGCCCTCTCAAGGGGGAGTTCTACCTGGTCGATCGGGCGGGCGACATCCTGCTGCACTCGGATGTGGGGAACCTGTTTCGCCATCGCGTGGACCGCCGGCTCATCGAGCAGATGACCAACGGCGCCGACCACCTCTTCGATGCAAAGCGCCAGACCCACCTCTACTACTACTCCTTCTCCAACCCGGACTGGTTCGTCATCTATGCCGTCAGCGATGCCAGGTTCAAGGAGGTGAGCAGCCGCGAGTCCTACCAGATCCAGATCACCCTGGTGGGCAGCATGCTGATCTGCCTGCTCTGCTGGTGGTCCTTGCGTCATGTGCTCAGCAAGATGATCTTCGAGATCATCGCCCTGATGCGCGCCGGACGCATCCACGCGGGCAAACCGGGGGATCAGTTGCGCCAGGAGATCCAAAGCGGCCATCGCCAGATGCTGGAAGCCGTGGAGGCGTCCAACACGGATGCCCTCACGGGTCTGTTCAATCGCCGCTGCTTTGACAAGGCACTCGACGACCAGCTGATTGCCGGCCGCCCTTTCTGCCTGGGGTTGATCGATCTGGACAACTTCAAATCCATCAATGACACCCACGGCCACCCGGTCGGTGACGAGGTCCTGCGGGCGGTGGCCCGGGAAGGGCGGCAGATTGCAGGCCAGGAGGCCACCCTCTACCGCTACGGCGGCGAGGAGCTGGCCATCATCATTCCCGGGGAGGACAGCGTCAGAGCACTGACGCTGCTCGAGCAGTGGCGCACCCAGGTGGCACAGCGGCCATGGCGCGAACCGGAACTGGTGGTGACCTTCTCTGCCGGGCTGGGACTGTGGCGACAGGAGTCCGCCGAGCAACTGCTGGCGCGGGTCGATCAGGCGCTCTATCAGGCCAACGATGCCGGCAAGAATCGGGTGCACCATGCCGACTGATCCCCTGGCACAGCGTCTGCGTCTGGCCATCGTGCTCGGGCTCCTCTTGCTGGTCGGCCTCACCGCCCTCAACCTCCTGCAGGCGGCCAGCGGCCTTCGCAAGGACAACGCGCGCAGCCTGAACCATGCCCGGGCCATGATAGAGAGTGTCATCAACGACAGTCAGTCCCTGGTCGAGGCCGCCCGCCCCCTCGCCATGGGCCGCTGCCAGGATGAGCAACTGGCCCTGCGCGACCTCATCACCGCCTCCCCCTATGCGCGGGCACTCTATGTGCTGGAGGGGCAGCAACTGCGCTGTACCACCCTGCACAGGCCCATCCTCACCCGGGATATTCCCCGTGGCCCGGCAGGCAACCAGACGCTGCTCCTCGCCAGACATAGCCCCATCACCGGGCAGACCGCCATCCTCTCCTGCTGGTGGAGCTGGACGGCTTCCACATCTTCGGCGCCTTGCAGGCCGTGATGGGAGAGGACAACCTCTTCTTCCTCCTCGGGGACCAGGCCCTCGATGGCCACGGCAGGACCCTGCCCGCAGCCCGCCTGCTGGAAGGGGGACAACGTCTGCAACAGAGCGATCCCACCGCTCATCCCTATCGCCTGGTGGCGCTCAACGGTTACAAGGAAGTGCTGGCGTTTGCCTGGGCGTACAACCAGGAGAACCTGCTTGCCGCCCCTGTGCTGGCGCTGTTGCTGGGGCTGCTCACCTTCTATCTGAGGGGGCGCAGCGGCTCCCCTCGCAGCGAGCTTGCCAGAGCCATGGCGGCCCGGGAGTTCATCCCCCACCTGCAACCCGTGATGGACAAACAGGGGCGCCTGCGCGGTTGTGAAGTGCTGATGCGCTGGCGTCATCCCACACAAGGGATGATTGCCCCCAACCACTTCATTCCCCTCGCAGAGGAGTGCGGCTACATAGTGCCGATGACCCGCCAGTTGATGGCCCAGACCCGGGATTATCTGGTCGGGGTGGCCAACAGGCTGCCCCCCGGCTTTCACGTCGCCGTCAATGTCTGCGCCCAGCACTTCAAAAATCAGGACATCGTCGCCGAGTGCAGCGACTTTCTTCACGCCTTCCCGGGCCAGGATCTGCGCCTGGTGCTCGAGGTGACGGAGCGGGAGATGGTGGATGCGGACGAGCAGACCCGCGCCATCTTCGATGCCCTGGACGAGCTGGGCGTGCTCATCGCCATCGATGACTTTGGCACCGGCCACTCCAGCCTCTGCTATCTGCAGATGTTCCATGTGGACATCATCAAAATCGATCGCAGCTTTATCAAGGGAATGAAAGAGGAAGGCCCCTCCCGCCATATCGTCGAAAACATCCTGGATCTCGCCCATCGCATGGGGCTGGCTCTGGTCGCCGAGGGGGTGGAGACCCAGGAGCAGGTCGAGATGGCACGCCACTATGGCATCGACTACCTGCAGGGCTTCTACTTCGCCAAGCCGCTGCCACCGGCCCAGTTCACTGATCTCCTGACCAGCGCCACACGCCCGGAGCCATCCCGGCGCCATGCCGGGGTGAGCCTTCTTCCCTAACGGGGGGCGACGGGCAGCCAGTACTCCATGGTGGCGTCGGGCTGCTGGCCGTCAAAGCCGGGGGCATAGCGCTCCAGTTCGAAACCGTCCAGCCCCCGGTATGCCGACTCCGGCAGCCAGTGCAGGATGAACCAGTGCAGGCTCTCCCCCAGCTGGGCAATGGGTCCTTTGTGGGTGAGCACGGCATACTCCTGGGCCGGCACGTTGAGACTCGACAGGCCGGGGGGCGTAGGCGCCGTCGTGGCCACTCCGGCCCAGTAAGGCAGCCGCTCCCCTGCCCCCGACACATCCACCACCCCCAGCCACTCCCTCGACAGGTCCAGCGCCCCCGTCTCGCGCAGCGCTCGCCAGATGGCGGGCACCGTCTGCTGAAAATCCGGTGAGGCATCGAACAACCCCCGGATCGTGCCCCTGACCCCCTGCAAGGTGAACGCCGGCAGGCTCTCTATGCGCACCTGCACCAGGTTGGGAGAGGCAGAGCGGGGGACCGCCGCCCGCACCAGGGGCGTGCGCAGCCCCAGCCGCACGGCCCGCTTGCGATACGCCAGCGGCGAGCAGCCAAATTGCTGCTTGAAGGCGCGGCTGAAACTCACTTCCGAGCCAAACCCGTGATCCAGCGCCACATCCAGCACCCGCAGCCGGGTGGAGAGCAGCGCCTCCGCCGCCATGCTCAGCTTCAGCTCGCGCACATAGTGAGCCACCGTCTGGCCCGTCTCATGCAGGAATACCCGTTGCAACTGCCAGCGGGACCAGCAGCTCTGCCGGGCCAGCGCCTCCAGGGAGAGCGGCTGATCCAGATTGGCATGGATGTAGTCGAGCACTCGCTCGATGCGGGTGAGATGGGTGCGCGCCTCGGGTGCCGGCTCACGGAGTGGGTGGGGAGAAGTCGGTGTCATGATGTGCTTGAGACCACGCCAGCAGAGGGCGCTCTGGCCCGGGAGGGCCACATTAAACAGGGGTGTCGCGCCGACCGCAAGGCCGGCGCACCGCCTGGCTATTCATCCCGCCTCGCTCAAGGTAGACGGCTCTGGCCATGCTCGGCAAAGTGGCTGCGAAGGGCGCTGATCACCCGCCGCACCTTCTCCGGGATCTCCCGCTGGGGGGTGATGGCATGGATCTCCATGGGAGGGGCCCAAAAGCCCGGCAGCAGCACGAGTAATCGACCGGTGGCGATATCTTCTTCTATTTCACCTTCCGGTTGCAGCGAAATCCCCTGCCCTGCCAGGGTAAACTGGCGCAGGGGCAAGACGTTGTTGCACAGCACCCTGGGCTTGGGCTTGATCTTGTGGGCCTCCCCCTTCTCGTCCAACAGCAGTATCCCGCCCCCCAGCATGTCCGAGGCCAGCCAGTCGTGGGCCAGCAGATCTGCCGGGCTGCGCGGCGTGCCCTTGCGTGCCAGATAGGCGGGCGAGGCACACAGCAGCATCCGGGTCTGACCCAGCCTGCGCGCCACCAGGGTGGAATCTTCAAGCGTGCCGACCCGCAGCGCCACGTCGATGCGATCCTTGATGAGATCCCGCTTCTCGTCGTCGGCAATGATCTGGATGCCCAGGCCGGGGTGAGCCTGCAGCAGCGGCGAGAGCGCCCGCGCCAGGGGCTGGCCGGCCATCCCCACCGGCGCGGTGATCCGCACTTCTCCGAGCAGGCTGTCGCGCACCTCCGAGAGGCGCAGCTCGGTGTCGTTCAAGGTCTGCTGCAACGACTGGCAGCCCTGCCACACCACCTCCCCCGCCTCGGTCAGGCTGAGGCGGCGGGTGGAGCGGTGCAGCAGGGGCAGACCGAGCTGGCTCTCCAGTTGACTGATATGCTGGCTGACGGCGGACGGGGTCATGCCGAGGGCCTTGGCGGCGCCGGTCATGCTGCCCGCCTCCACCACGGCGGCGAAGATGGCGTAGCGTCTGAGCTGATCCATTATGAAGCTCTGCTTACAAGTGAATGCAATTTTTAGTGGATTATTAAATCACACTCGGGGGCGTAGGATAGCCCCATTCCCACAGTGAAGGAGAATTCCCATGAAGATTGCCCTCATCGGTGCCAGCGGTTTTGTCGGTTCAGCCATCCTCCAAGAGGCCGTCAGCCGCGGTCATCAGGTCACCGCCATCGTGCGTGACGTGAGCAAGGTCGCCGCTCACCCGCAAGTCACCGCCGTGGCGGTGGACGCCCAGGACAGCCAGGCACTGGCCAGGGTGCTCAAGGGGCACGATCGGGTGATCAGTGCCTACAACCCGGGCTGGAGTGCCCCGGACATCTACGATCAGTACCTCAAGGGGGCCAGCGCCATCGTGGCCGCCGCCAACGACGCCGGGAGCTGGCTGCTGGTAGTCGGCGGTGCCGGCAGTCTGGAAATCGCCCCGGGCGTGCAGTTGGTGGACACCCCGGAGTTCCCGGCAGAGTGGAAGCAAGGGGCACTCGCGGCCCGGGATGGTCTCACCGCCCTTCGCCGGGAAACCACCCTCGACTGGCGTTTCGTCTCCCCACCCGTGTTCCTCGAACCCGGCGAGAAGCGCGGCGGTTACCGCCTTGGCACGGATCAGGTGCTGTTCAGCGGCGAGCAGCCCGCCGGGATCACGGTCGGCGATCTGGCGGACGGGGTGCTGAACGAGGCGCAAGCACCGGCTCACCTGCGCCAGCGTTTCACCCTGGGTTATTGAGGAAAGGCGCGCCAGCAACCCTTCCCATGACAGTCACACGGAGGGAGGCGGATGCCTCCCTCCGTCTTTTCTCTCCCGCGTCTATCCCGTCACGCCAATGTCGCTCTCACCCGGTACGGCAGATCGCCGCCGGAGCCGCCCGTTGCTCGTTCCATTCGCTCAAGTCCGAATTCCATTTCGAATTTTGTATATAACTAAGAATATTTTGTTGCTTCCACCTTATAACCTCGAACAGTAGCATCACCCTCAACCCAAACGGCGCCACTCAAGAAGAGTGCGCCCCGGTTTCGCCACACCCCGCACGCCGGGGCACGCAGACCCCGTTCACGGAAAGTGAGGAGATGCCCATGACCACCCCATCATTGCCGATCATCGATCTCGCCGCCCTCAAGGGCACCCCGGCTGCACGCAGCCAGATGCTGGCGCAGCTTGGCCAGGCCGCCCGCGAAGTGGGCTTTTTCTATCTGGTGGGCCATGATCTGAGCGAATCGGTGCGCCAGGAGACCCTGGCGCTCGCCGCCCGCTTCTTCGCCCTGCCACTTGAAGAAAAACTGGCGGTGCAGATGGTCCACTCCCCCCACTTTCGCGGCTACAACCAGGTGGGAGCAGAGCTCACCCGGGCACGGCCGGATCTGCGGGAGCAGTTCGATATCATGAACGAGGCCCAGGCCCTGCCTGTGGCGCACATTCGTGAACCCTGGCAGCGCCTCATCGGCCCCAACCAGTGGCCCGCCGCCCTGCCCGAGATGAAGACACGTCTGCTGGCATGGCAGGATCGACTGAGCGACATCACCCTCACCCTGCTGGACGCTTTCGCAGAGGTGCTGGGGCAGCCCGCCGGAGTATTTGACGAGAGCATTCGCGGTGCCCCCTACCAGCACATGAAGCTCATTCACTACCCCGGACAACCCGAAGGCAGCAGTGGTCAGGGGGTAGGTGCCCACAAGGATCCCGGCTACCTGACGCTGGTGATGCAGGACGATCACTCCGGGCTCGAGGTGGAGACGGCGGCAGGCTGGATCCCCGCGCCCCCCCTGCCGGGCGCCCTGGTGGTCAACATCGGCGAGCTGCTGGAGCTCGCGTCCGACGGCTACCTCAAGGCCACCCTGCACCGGGTGGTGAGCCCCCCTCCCGGGGTATCGCGCCTCTCCTGCGCCTTCTTCATGGCGGCAAGGCTGGATGCTACTGTGCCACTGCTTAGCCTCTCCCCCGAGCTGGCGGCGCTGGCCGAAGGGCCCCAGAGCGATCCCGCCAACCCGCTCTTTTATCAGGTGGGGGAGAACGTGCTCAAGGGGAGGCTGCGCTCCCACCCGGATGTGGCGGCCCGCCACTATGCAGACGAGCCGCAGCGCGAGCCAGCGCTAGCCTGACAACCCGCCACACGACATGAGAAAAGGGGCGCGATGGCGCCCCGGATAACACAAGCAGTCGGGCCACAGCCTGGCAATGACGGAGCAATACAATGAAATTCAAGACCATGAGCGTACACAGCGGCCAGCGGATCGACCCCCAGACCGGCGCCCTCACCACCCCGCTCTACCAGAGCAGCACCTTCAGCTACTTCAACGCCCAGGCGGGCAAGGAGCGCTTCGCCGGTCAGGCCCCCGGCTTCATCTACAGCCGCTTTGGCAACCCCACCACTGCCGAACTGGAGCAGAAGCTGGCAGCCCTCGAAGGTGCAGATGAGGCACTGGTGGTGGCCAGCGGCATGGCGGCGGTGAGTGCCATCATGTATGCCCTGGCCGACAGCGGTGATGAAGTGGCCTATATCGGCCCCCTCTACGGCGGCACCGATGCCTTCCTCAAGCAGACCTTCAGTCGCGCCGGCATCAAGATCACCGCCTACGAGAGCGATCAGGCGCTGCTGGCCAACATCCGCCCCGCCACCAAGGTGGTACTCTTTGAAACCCTGACCAACCCCACTCTCAAGGTGGTGGATCCGCGGGTGGTGGTGGAGGCGGCCCGCAAGGTGGGTGCCATCACTGTGTGTGACAACACCTTCCTCACCCCCTATCTGCTGCGCCCGCTCGAGCTTGGCATCGACATCGTCATGCACAGCGGCACCAAGTACCTGGGCGGTCACGGCGACATCATCGCCGGGGTGGTGGCGGGTCGTCATGAGCTGATGAAGTCGATTCGCACCGTGGCCCTCAAGCACATCGGCTCTCCCATCGGCCCACAGGAGGCCTACCTGCTGCAACGGGGGGTCAAGACCCTTCCCCTGCGCATGGATGCCCACCTGCACAACGCCCAGAAGGTGGCCGAGTTCCTGGATGCCCACCCGGCGGTGAAGAAGGTGATCTACCCGGGCCTTGCCAGCCATCCGGGCCACGATGCCCTCGGCGCCTTCGCCAGCGGCTTTGGCGGCATGGTGAGCATCGAGCTGGAAGGCGGGTTTGAGCGCTGCGCCACCCTGCTCGACAACCTGCAACTCTTCGTGCAGGCGGTGAGCCTCGGCGATCTCGAGAGCCTCGCCTGCCATCCGGCCAGCACCACCCACGCAGCCATGGACGAGGCGAGCCGCCTCGCCGCCGGAGTCAATGACGATCTCATCCGCTTCAGCATCGGGGTGGAAGACGCCGACGATCTGATTGCCGATCTGGCCGCCGCCCTGGCCCTCCTCTGATATCCAGTAGCGATCCGGGGGAGTGACGCAATAAAAAAAGGGAAGGCAATGCCTTCCCTTTCTCTTTTCTGCCCGGCGCCCTCATCAGGCGTCGTGGTAATCCTGGCAGGCGCTCAGGGTGTTCTCCATCAGGCTGGCGACCGTCATGGGGCCCACGCCCCCCGGTACCGGCGTGATGAAGGCGGCGTGATTGCGCGCGGTCTCATACTCCACATCTCCCACCAGGGAGCCGTCCGCAAGGCGGTTGATGCCCACGTCGATCACCAGGGCACCGGGTTTGACCCACTCCCCCGGAATGAAGTTGGGCTTGCCCACCGCCACGACCAGCAAGTCGGCCCGGCGCACCTGGGTCTCCAGATCCTGGGTGAAGCGGTGACAGGTGGTGGTGGTGCAACCGGCCAGCAGCAGCTCCAGCGTCATGGGACGCCCCACGATGTTGGAAGCCCCGACCACCACCGCATGCAGACCATGGGTCTTGACGCCTGTGGTCTCGATCAGGGTCATGATCCCCTTGGGGGTGCAGGGTCGCAGCGCCGGGATGCGCTGGGCCAGACGACCCACGTTGTAGGGATGGAAGCCATCAACGTCCTTGTCGGGACGAATGCGCTCCAGCACCTGGGTGGTATCGCAGTGAGCCGGCAAGGGCAACTGCACCAGGATGCCGTCCACTTCCGGATCCTCGTTGAGCTGGTCGATCAGGGACAGCAGCTCCGCTTGTGTCGCCGTGGCGCTGAGGTCATAGGAGCGGGAAACAAATCCCACCTCTTCACAAGCGCGACGTTTGCTGCCCACATAGACTTGGGAGGCCGGATCCAGCCCCACCAGGATCACCGCCAGACCCGGTGCCCGTTTCCCCTGCGCCAACCGCTGTTGGACTTGCGCGGCGACCTGATTGCGAATCGTTTGCGCAACCTGTTTTCCATCAATGATTTTGGCAGACATCGTTCTTCACTCACCATGTGTTCAACTGCGGCGCATTGTCGCATTTTTTTGGCGCGGGTGTTAGCGGCTCTCGCAGGGAGGGCAATAAGTAGGCACTTGAATTTACTGGCGGAAAAAGTCGTTGACGCTGACTTTGGCGCTTGGGTATGATGCCCGCCCGTTGCCCAGTGGTGCCGCCGAAGGTATGCTGGATGGCGAATTTTCGGTGATTAGCGCAGCCCGGTAGCGCATCTGGTTTGGGACCAGAGGGTCAAAGGTTCGAATCCTTTATCACCGACCAGGTTCATCGGGAAATCCCCGGGTTTCTTGATACAACGCGCCCTTAGCTCAGTCGGATAGAGCAACGGCCTTCTAAGCCGTGGGTCGCAGGTTCGAATCCTGCAGGGCGCGCCATTTAAAATGTGTTTTAAATCATTGAGTTATTGATGAAGAGTGTACTTATCGTCCATTCGGCAGATTATCTCAGGATGACCTTGGCCAGGCCTTGGCAGACACAAAATGGCGATGATTTCAGTGGTGGTTGTAGCTCAGTTGGTAGAGTCCCGGATTGTGATTCCGGTTGTCGTGGGTTCGAGCCCCATCAGCCACCCCATTATTTCTCTGTTGTTGCTATCTGTTGCGTAAGAAAGGCTTTAATATGGCCAGCAACTCATCTGCAAGGCAGACTTCGCGCTATTTATGCGCGGCGATAAACCGGCCCCGCGCCAGTTTTTTTGTTTTAGCGAACAAAATAACGCCTATGGAGGCGGCCTATGTCTCTTCGTAATCCAGCTCGCAAGCAGCCCGCTCGCCAGCCCTCCCCCACGACGGGTAACCCCGCCCTCGATCTCTTCCACCGCAACTGGCAAGCGCTCGAAAAGCTACAGGCAAAAATCGACAAGCAAACCCTCAACGGCCGCGATATCTATCAGCGCTTCACCAGCGACATCGAACCCCTTGAGCGTCAACAATGCGAGCTCATCTTTGCCCTCACCAAGCGACTGACCGACTTTACGGCTCGCAAGAGCTTTACCCAGTGGCAACGGGAGACCTTGCACCACTGGATCCACGATCTCATCAACTATCTCGAGTCCAATCCGTTTCGTGGCGAGATGGATTTGGCCCCCCTCTATCACCAAATCCAAACCAATACCGCCCTGCACATGGATGACGAACAGCTCGACTATCAGTGTGATGAACTTACCCATATGCTGATGGAAACTTGTGGTCACTGCCCCGAAGACATCGACACCTTGCGCGATATGGTCAAAAACCCCGCTCTGTTGCACGAGTACCTGATAAACGCGGCGAAGCAGAAAATGGCCAACGGGAGTGACACCGCTGGTGAGGAAGAGGATGCCCTCTTCGATGATGATGAGTTGTTTGCCGATGAGTCCCCCTTCGGCGCTGAGCAGCAAGATGCTTTTGCCCACACGCGCACCCGTCGTGAGCAAGAGGAAGAGATGCGCATCGAACAGCTGTTCAGCAAATCCAGCCTCAAGCAGCTCTATCGCAAGCTCGCCCTGGCGCTGCACCCGGATCGGGAACCCGACCCCGCCATGCAGGCGGAAAAGACCCGCATCATGGGCCAACTCAGTCAGGCTTGGGAAAACAAAGAGATGTTCACCCTGTTACAGCTGGCCCACGCTCACCTACCCGAGTTCGATAACCTGCTCAGTGACGAGAACCTCGCTTACCTCAACCCGATGCTGAAACGCCAGCTACGCGAGCTCGAAGTCAGCTACTACGGCGGGCAAGACGGGCTAATGGGCGCGGTGCTGCACAAATTCAAGCAATCATCCAAGAAAAAGACCGAGCAGGCCTTTGCCGAACATCGGGACTATTTGCTGCGTGATATCGACCACCTGACTGCCCAGCTGGCCGAGATCACCACCCTGCAGACCCTCAAACCCTATCTGGCGGCCCGCTGGGATCAGCAGCAAATAAGGTGGCGTGAGGAAGAGGACGATATGGAATGGCTGTTTCGGTAACGGCCAGCGCTGACCGACCATCTCCCCAAACAATCAAGGCGCCACTGGCGCCTTGATTGCTTTCACGCTGCTGGTTTTTACACTGCTTGTTTTTACACTGATCGTGCTATCGGATAGCCAGCCTTAAATCAGGGTCACCTGACGCGCTTTGGCATCAGGCGCCAGCGCCTGTTCCTCATCGTGGATAGTTGTGAAGGGCTCAGGGGAAATGGCGGCTGCCGATGCGATTTTGCGCTGCTGATATTGGGCCAGACGCAAGTCCAGCAGCTCTTGCACCATGCGATGCAGAGGATCGATATCCTCCTCACTCACCGCGAAGCGTGGGCAGAAGCGATCCTCCCTTACCTCGAACCAGTACTCCCCCTTGGCGCCTGGATTGCCGCCACTGCTGAACTTGATCGGATTGCTCTTCCAGTAACTGAGCCAAGCCGGGCTGTCGGCGCTCAGGGCTTGCTGCTTGACCGGTAGATCGAGGCGGGCCAGCTCGGGATGCCGCTCAAACAGGTAACGGGAGTGGCTGGCCAGCGCCGCCAAGGTGGGTGGCTCACGCAGGCCGTCGAGTTCGAGCAGCGCCAATAGCAGGATCAACTTGAAACTCTTGGTGAGCGCGGTGTGCTCCACCCCCGAACGCAGAAAGTCGCCGTGCCGGTTCAGCACGCGCAGCTCCTCCTCCCCCAGATCGCCCGCTTGGGCGAGCAGCTCAAACCAGCCCCCCTGTTTTTGGGTATCGAAACGCAGTTGCTCACCCAGCCGGACTGCCCAGGTTTGCCGCGCGGTGGGGCGATAGCCGAGGTGCTCTTTGAGGGTCTGATAGGTCTCAATCAGAGTCGGTTTCTGCTGCTTTTTTAACAGCGCCAGCAGCGGAAGCAGCTTGGGATCCAGATTGATAAAACAACCTGCCGCCAGCGGCATCGCCCTGTTTGCGTGCGTTGGTGGGCGGGTCAATTGCGTTTGCAGCAGCTGGGGCTTGTAGAGACACGCCTTGTGATTGCCCACCAGATCGATCACCACCAGGCGTTCTTTGCCTTGATAGAGGCGCAAGCCCCGCCCCAACTGTTGCAGGAACACGATGCGCGACTCGGTGGGGCGCAGCATCAGCACGGTATCGATGGCGGGCAAGTCGGTGCCTTCGTTGAACAAATCTACCGAGAAGATGATATCAAGCTCGGCGGCGGCCAGTTGCTCCAGGGCGGCTTGTCGCCCCTGGCGGGAGCCCGCATAGACGGCTATCGCCCGCACACCGGCTTGCTGGAAGACGCTGGCCATAAAATCGGCATGACGGGTCGAGATGCAGAAGGCCAGCGTGCGCTGCTGGCGTAAACGTCGCCACTGGCTAAGGGCGTGCTGAGCCCGCTTCTGACTGGCGAAGGCACTCTCCAGCGCATGGGGGTCAAACTGACCGTTGCGCCAAGGCAGCGCGGCATAGTCGACGGTGTCATCCAAAATGCCGTGATAGGTGAGCGGCACCAGCATCTTCTGCTCGATGGCGAGGGCCAGCCCCCGTTCAAAGACGAGATTGTTGTCGCACAGCGCCAGAATATCGGCCTGATCGGTGCGGTCAGGGGTCGCGGTCAGCCCGAGCAGGAAGCGGGGCTTGAAGTGGTTTAGCAAGCGCCGGTAGGAGGGTGAGGCGGCATGATGAAACTCATCGACCACCACGTAATCGAAGTGATCCGGTGCAAAGCGCAGCAGATGCTGACTCTTGCCCAGGGTCTGGATGGAGGCAAACAGCCAGTCGGCCTCATCCTGCTGCTGACCATGATAGAGGCCCGAATTTGCCCGCGGCACCATGTGCAAGAAGGTCTGGCGCGCTTGGGTCAGGATCTCCTCCCGATGGGCAACAAACAGCAGGCGGGCCGCCTGCATCTGGCGCACATCAAAAGCCGCGAGCCAAGTCTTGCCAAGGCCGGTCGCCATGACCACCACACCCCGTTTATGCCCCTGTGCCCGCGCGGCTTGCAGCGCCATCAGCGCCTCTTGCTGCACGCTGTTGGGGATGGGGGCTTCACGCAGCTGCTCAGCGCTGCTGCGATGATCCCCAGTGAGCACCCGCAACTCCCGCAGCGCGCTCTGCCGATAGCGAGCGAGGTAGCCATCGATCCAGTCGTGGGTAAGGGGCACGACCCGCGCGTCTTGCGCCAGCCGATCGATTTGAGCCGCGAGCTGACGCAGGCTGTGATGCGGCTCGCTGGGGCCGCTCGGCTCAGCCCTGAGCGACCAGTTCCACTCCAGCGACTCGGTGAGGGCGGCGGCAGAGATATTGCTGGAGCCGAGAAACGCCTGGCCACCGAGCACCGCTGGCGACCCTTCCTGGCCAACTTGCTCGCCTAGATACTGGGCTGCGTGCTGGACAAACAGATAGGACTTGAGGTGAAAGCCGCGATTGCCCTGACTCTGGTAGATCAGCGCGCAAGAGCGAGCGGGATCAAATTTAAGCAACTCGCGCAGCGCCACCGGCTGAGTCACCTCCAGATAGTCCGAGGTGATCAACCGAAGCCGTGCTCCTCGCGCCAACGCCTCGTGCAGGGCACCGCGCAACAGCACCAGCCCGCTTTGGCGAATAAAGGAGACACACAACTCGATGCGGCTACCCTCGCCACAACGGGCGATGGCGTCCAGCAGATGTGGCAACAGGGGATCGTTGAACTCCGGATCCCCCGCCTCTCCCCCGCTGATGAGCACGGGTGCACTCATGACCCGACCTTGCGCACGATGGCGTTAAGCCAACGCTCCTGCTCGCGGCCGGGGCGTCGATCCGCCGTCAGCCAAGTCTCGACCTCGCTCAGCGGCAACGGCGTGATCAGGGCGTGCAGCCCCGCCTCATCCAACTGGGTGAAGGCTCGGCCATCGCGCTCGGTCTCGTCTACCCCATATTTGAACGAGCAATAGAGCAGACCACCGTCGGCGAGTTGCTGGCACAGATGGGCCATTACGGCATCCAATTCGGCGCGGGGAACATGCAGCAGACTGGCACAGGCCCAGATGGCATCGACCGGCACGGGAGCCACAAACTGCTCGAAACGGCACAGTTGCACCGGCTGACCAAGCAGGCGCTCGGCACGCAGGGCCAGCTCCGCGCTGGCATCGAAGGCTGTGACCCGAAAACCTTGCTGATGGAAATACAGGCTGTCCCGCCCAGAGCCGCAGCCCGCATCGACGATATGAGCGCCGGCGGCGAGCAGAGGCAAGAAGCGCTGGTAAAGCGGTTGCATATCGACCGACAGCGTGCCTTCGACGAAGCTATCGGCGTGTTGGTTGTAGTAATCGATAGACATAGTAAGCAGGCACCTAGCAGAAAACGCCCAGATTAACAGAGAGATAGGGGTAAAAAAATCGAGTCAGCGCCATTTCAGACAATCCGCAGTACGGGAAGACCAACTGGCACCTTCTTCGCTATTCATAAATGCTCTATTGACCCTAACGGCGCTCAGTTCAAGCTATCAAAGGAGCGTCATTCTACCCCTCAGAGGGCGATTGCTCTATGAAGCCAGGTCACCAAAATCGATCATTTCTACTGTTTGGCCAAAATGCACGATGCGTCAGCGATTCATCTTGGCGGTCTCGCAGGTCAGAACTACAGCCTGAGTTCACTTTGCACCAAACACTGCTGGCGGTGTGCTCGGGCCATCGCACCTGACCTGCCCCAAGGAGTTGGTGCGACAGCGAGTGCCATCGGAGGAACGCAGATTGCCAAGGCTATCCTTGCGCCAGGTGACGGTCTCGCCGGTGCCGGGATTGCTAACCCGCACATTACCCAGACTGTCTCTGCGGTAGGTGGTGCCCTCGCTGCTGCGCACATTGCCGAGAGAGTCTTTGCGCCAGGTGGTGCCGCTTTGCGAATCCCTGACGTTGCCGAGACTGTCCTTGCGCAGGGTGCCGCTATTGCCATCATCACACTGGTAGCGGGTATTACCGAGGCTGTCTTTGCGATAGGTACAGTCGGCGGCCCCGGCACTCTGGACCACCAGCAGTAACAGGGCACCAGCTAATACGCCGAGCGGGGGTAACGAAGGTGACATAAACATGCTCCTTGGTTGGGGCTGACTGGGACTCTCTTCAAGCGGGTCCAGTATATGCCGCCTCAATACCCATGCCGATACTGGTTACATACACATGTCGCATTTTGGAGCAGATGCGGGGTGTCTGATCACCGAGCCGGCGTTTATCGGCGGGGTCTGCTGGACGACGATGGCAATGGGTTGCAACCCAGACAATCAAGGCGCCTGTGTAGCGCCTTGATTGTTTTACGCGATCTGCATCGTTAAACGACTATGCCGTCGGCGCCGTTTCCTCTATGGCAATCGTGCCGGGCTCTTCCAGAGCCTCGACGATCAATGACAACCGATCCTGTTCGAAGTCCATATGCATGGCGTCCAGTTGCGGCAGTGTCTTGCTGGCCTTCGCCGAGAGTTTGTTGAATCTCTCCACTTTGCCATACAGCCCTTGCTTGCCCACCAGCGCCTTGACCGTGTTGTTGTAGTGATTGCTGGCAGTGTTGAGCGTGCCGCCCAAGCTGCTCAGACGTTCGGCAACAAGGCAGACCTGGTTGTAGATGTCGCCGGCTTTTTCACTGATCTCGCGGGCCTCCGTATTGCTGCGTTCGATCATCCACAGATTTGATACCGTGCGCAGGATGGGGATCAGGGTCGTATGTGAGACCAGTACGATGCCCTTGTTGTATCCATACTCGAACAAATCCTTGTTGTGCTTCAACGCTTCGATATAGGCGGGTTCAATCGGCATGAACATCAGCACAAAGCTGGGGCTGTGCATGCCAATCAAGTTGATGTAATCCTTCGATGCCAGATCGTCGATATGCTTGCGCACCGCTTTGAGATGCTCTGCCATCGCCAGCTGATACGCCTCTGGGCTCTCGGCCGCTACCGCCCGATCATAAGCCACCAAAGAAACCTTGCTGTCGATGATGATGTGTTTGCCATCCGGCAGTTTGATCAGATAGTCGGTCTGCTTGTGCTTGCCTTCCGCATCCTTGAAGCTGCTCTGCACTTCGTAGTGGGCCGCTTCAATCAGGCCACTCATCTCCAGTGTGCGGCGCAGTTGCGCTTCCCCCCAGGCTCCGCGCTGCTGGGAATCGCCCTTGAGGGCCGACGTGAGGTTGTTGGCCTCCTTGCTCATATTCAGACCAATTTCCAGCACCTTCCGGATCTCGGCATTGAGCTGAGCGCTGCCTTGCACCGAGACATCGTGCACCTCGTTGATCCGTTTCTGGAATCCTTCGATCTGCTCGCGAAATGGCTTGAGCAGGCTATCGATCCCGATCTGGCTGCTCTGAGTGAACGCCTTGCCCTTCTCGTCGAAAATCTTGTTGGCGAGGTTTTCAAACTCCTGTGCCAGTGTCTTCTTGGCATCGGCAAGTTGACCCAGCTGCTCCTGGAAGTGCTCTTCCCGCTTTTGCAGCGTGGTCTTGAGCTCGGTGTGTTCGTTATCAACCTGATGCAACCGCTCCTGCAGGCCGAGAATGGCGTTCTCACGCTCTTTCAGGGTCTGTTTGACATCCACCAGTTGTTCACGGACTTCGCGCTCCGCGCTCTGCAGGGATTGCGCATGTTTGCCTTCATTGGCCAACTTATCCTTGAGCTGGCTGATCTCATCATGGGCTGCTCGGTTTTGCCCATCAGCCAGATTCAAGCGTTCACGCAAGTCAGCGATCTGCTCTTTCTGACCACGGTTTTCGGCCTGTGCCGTCTCCAGACGCTTCTCCGCGTCATGTTGCTGCTCCTTGGCCGCGCTCAACTGCTGCTGCAAGGCCTCGCTGGCAGCCTTACGTTCGCTCAATTGCGTCGCCAACTCTTGCAGCTGCTCTTTGGCACCCTCTAGCTGGGTCTGCACCTTGCCGGCCTCCACCTGCTGCCCATAACATTGTTGTTCCGCCGCCTTGAGCTGCTCCTGAGCCTGTGCCAATTGCTGTGTCAGCAAGCCCTGTGCCTGCTGTGCCTGCCCCAGTTGGCTAGTGAGCTGACCGAGCCGGTTGCCGTGGCGCAGCGCCGCCACAAAGTAGCCAATCACGCAGCAAGCGATTGCAATGATGACGCTGATGACAATGATCTCCGTAGTCCACTGGCTGATTTGCATGAATACTCCTTAAGCGTGCTTGAAAGGCAGATGTAAGTGGTGCGAATAGTGCTTTTGCCCGGCGACAACCACGATAATCGCGTCAATGCCTATGCTGGCCACTACTGTGCAACAGGCTAACACGCCCGATTTCATGGAAACCGATGGTGACTCACACTCCCGCCTGCTGATGCTCAACTGAGCAGAATGTTTATTAAAAATCCCGTTGGATGGCGACGTTCACAGGCTTGTCGGCCGCACCTTTGAGCATGGCGTCGAGCTTGTCGACGGGCTGGGATGGTATGCGGTCCCCGGGGTTGGCTCATCTTCCTATTCGACGTCTTCTTCGTCCGCTCGCGCGTGGCTCATGGCGCGGCCTTGGGCCGCAAACTCATTGCGACGCGCCCAGCTGAAATCCGCCAACACCAGATCCGGGTAATAGGCGCTGTTCATGTACAGGATCTTTAGCAGCAACCAATTGAAATAGATATAAAAATGGCTTCGATTGTGATCTGATTTTATCGCCAAACAAAACCGCCACGCACGAAGCCATGACCATTATCGATGCCAACCACTATCTTGAGCAACTTCTCT
>NZ_JAGKRH010000046.1:0-18632 GCF_017939245.1 Aeromonas sp. PrichA-15
AACCTGGCCAGAAGGAGGCAATATCAATATGATGCACGGCGACAGCAGGGTGATGGTGGTGGTGTGTTTGGAGACAGCCAGTTTACCAGCACCCTGTCTGTCAACTTCCACTTCCCCAAGATCCCGCGAAGAACCTAAAAAAACGGGCTGATTGAGCCCGTTTTTTGTTGGTGTGTCCAATGGCGTGGAGGCGGGCAGCCCCGGCTCCTGGGTGGCTAGTCGCGCAGTGGCTTGCCCCTGCGCAGCCTTCGCACCCAGTAGCGGGCGGGATGGAGCGCCTCCAGCAGATCGGCGGCCAGCGGCAGGGGCTCGCCGCAGATCTCGCTGGCGACCAGCTCGCCGCACAGGGGCGCCGAGCAGAGCCCCCGGGAGCCGAGCGCCCCCAGCACGTAGAGGCCGGCGTGCAGGGGCAGTGCGCTCTGCTGATCCGCGGGGGCGTTGACGTCATGATCCGCCAGCGCCGCCAACCGGGCGACGGGCCCGGCGACCGGCAGGTGATCCCGGCTGGCGCAGCGCACCCCGACGCGGGCCTGAGCACCGCTCACATCCACCTCGGCAGGCCAGCGCTGCTGGGGTACACAGGCTTGCAGCCGCGCCCTGTTCTGCTCCTGCTCGTCGGTGCGGTAGGCAAGGTCGGTCTGGTTGCGGCCATAGCTGGCCCCGATGCAGTGCGCGCCGTTGTGGGCCGGGGTGAGGTAGCCATCGTAGCAGAGCACGGTCTTGAGCTGGCTCAAGCCAGCCGTGGTCGGCACATGGCTCACCTGGCCGCGCACCGGATAGAGCGGCAGCTCGGCAAAGGGGAGAAGGGCTGGCAGCTGATGCCCGGCTGCCACCACCAGATTGGGGGCACGCCACTGGCGGCCATCCCGGCTCTCCACTCGCCAACCACCGTCCTGCTCGGCAATGTGGGTCGCAGCGGCATTGAACACCACTTCCAGCCGCCCGCTGGCCTGCGCCTCCCTGATGGCGGCGCGGGTGAGATCCGCCGGACAGAGCCAGCCCCCCAGGGGATAGCTCACACCATCCGCATCGCAGGGCAGGCCGACCACCTGCTCAACCTCCGCTGCCGAGAGTGGGTGCATCAGCTCGGGGGGGAAGGGGCCCTGACTCATCTTGGCAAGCTTGGCGGCGGATTTGTCGTCGTAGCCGAGTTGGGTGACGCCACACAGGGAGAAGGCGACGGGGTGGTGCTTTGCCAGGGCCAGCAGCCGGTTTCTGGCAAAGCCAAAGGCCAGCGAATAGAAGCGCGACAGGGCATCGTGCTCGCCGTTGAGCAGGGGGTAGAGCGCCCCTTGTCGATTGCCGGAGGCGCCGCTGGCCGGTTCGCCATCTTCGCACAGCAAGGTGACGTGCCGACCCCGCTCCACCAGAGAGAGCGCCGTCATGGCGGAAGCGATGCCGCCACCGATGATGAGCACCTCTCCCTCCCGCCCTGCGGGGCGGGCATACCAGGGGGCGATGCTCTGCTGCGGCACTTTGCCTTCCCGAACACCCGCCAGCATCTCCCGCTTGCTGCCATGGCCCTTCACCTTCTTCATGGCAAAGCCGGCGGCAATCAGCCCCCGTCGCACGAAACCGGCGCAGGTAAAGGTCGAGAGGGTGGCATCGGGGCGGGCGAGGCGAGCGAGATCGTCGAAGAGATCTTGGGTCCACATCTCTGGGTTCTTGGCAGGGGAGAAACCGTCCAGATACCAGGCGTCCACCAGACCGGTTGCCGGATGGGGCACCTGGGGCAGCATCTCCTTGATGTCGCCAAACCAGAGATCGAGGCGGATGCGGCCATCGGCAAAGAGCAGGCGATGGCAGCCGGAGACCGGCAACGGCCACTGGTCGATGAGAGGCTGGCTCAAGGGGGCAAGCTCGGGCCAGGCGGCCAGGGCCTTGCGCAGATCGGCCTGGGTAAGGGGGTATTTCTCGACGCTGATGAAGTGCAGCCGGGATCCGTTGCCGGACAGGGGGGCCTGTTCCAGAAAGGCGGCCATTGTGGCCAGAAAGTTAAGTCCTGTACCGAAACCTGTTTCACCAATCACGAAACTGTCACTATCGTGGTGCGAAAATCGCTCTGGCAGTCGATTTTGCTGCAAAAAGACGTAGCGGGTTTCACTTAGACCGTTATCATTGGAAAAGTACACATCCCCGAACTCACTGGAGACTGGAGTTCCCGCTTCGTTCCAGTCCAATCGGGCATGATGTAAGGATGTTTGACTCACGTTTTCCTCGGCTCGCGTCACAAAATCGCGGGCATTCTACGTGAAAGCAGACCAGTTTGGCAGCCGAAAGCGGGTAGACTCGGTGCCAGTTTTTCCAGACGAGATGAATTAATGAGAAGAGCAGTGATCACCGGTATCGGCGTCATCTCCAGTATCGGCAACAACAAGGAAGAGGTGCTGGCCTCCCTGAAAGCAGGCAAATCCGGCATCACCTATTCCGAGCAGTTCGAGCAGTACAACCTGCGCAGCCGTGTCTGGGGTAACATCAAACTCGATCCGTCTGAACTGATCGACCGTAAAGTCATGCGTTTCATGGGTGACGCCGCGGCCTACGCCTACCTCTCCATGCAGCAGGCCATCGAAGATGCCGGCCTGCCGGAAGAGATGGTCTCCAACGAGCGTACCGGCATCGTGACCGGTTCCGGCGGCGCCTCCGGCAAGAACACCTCCGAGTCTGCCGATATCGCCCGTGAAAAGGGCGTCAAGCGGGTGGGTCCCTACATGGTGCCGCGTACCATGTCCTCCACCACCTCCGCCTGTCTTGCTACCCCATTCAAGATCAAGGGTGTCAACTACACCATCAGCTCCGCCTGTGCGACCTCTGCCCACTGCATCGGTCATGCCTTGGAACTGATCCAGCTTGGCAAGCAGGACATCATCTTTGCCGGTGGCGGCGAGGAGCTGGACTGGTCTTCCACCATCCAGTTCGACGCCATGGGCGCGCTCTCCACCAAGTACAACGACAACCCGGAAAAAGCGTCCCGCACCTATGATGCGGACCGCGACGGCTTCGTCATCTCCGGTGGCGGCGGCATCCTGGTGGTCGAGGAGCTGGAACACGCCCTGGCCCGTGGTGCCCACATCTACGCCGAAATCACCGGTTACGGTGCGACCTCCGACGGCTACGACATGGTGGCCCCGAGCGGTGAAGGCGCCGTGCGTTGCATGAAGATGGCGATGCAGGGGGTCGGCAAGGTGGATTACATCAACACCCACGGTACCTCCACTCCGGTCGGTGACACCAAGGAGCTGGAAGCCATTCAGACCCTGTTTGGCAGCAATGCACCCAAGCTCTCCGCCACCAAGGCGATGACCGGCCATGCTCTGGGCGCCGCCGGCGTGCACGAGGCCGTCTACTCCCTGCTGATGATGGAACACGGCTTCATCGCCCCCAGCATCAACATCGAGAATCTGGACGAGAAAGCCGTGGGCCTGCCCATCGTGCGTGAATACGAAGCGGCCGACCTCAATACCGTCATGTCCAACAGCTTCGGCTTTGGCGGTACCAACGCCTCTCTGGTGTTCAGCAAGTTCAAGGCTTGATCTCCCCGTGGGGAGCACAACGCGAAATAGAAAAAGGCGCCGAAAGGCGCCTTTTTTATTGAACTCTTTTTATTGAATTCTGCTGATGGTTCCCGGTTTGGGACCGCTGTCTGCCAGGGGCAACCGCATATAGACAGCCCCGTCACCATACTCCACCAGCGATTTGCCGGTGTCGGCGGGCACAAACCCCTGCTTGCGCCAGAAGGCGGGGGCATCCTGAACCGCCACCAGGCCTGCATGGCGATATCCAGCATGGCTCGCGAAAGCGAGCGCCCTTGCCAGCAGCCGCTGTCCGACACCCAGGCCGCGTGCCTTGCTCGAGACAGCGAGATCGTGCAGATAGAACTCGTCGTGACCGGCCAGCGCCTTCATCGGCACCGAGAGGGGCGGGGGCTGGTGGGCACGCCAGGGGTGGCAGAGCAGGTAACCCAGCACCTTGCCCTGACGCTCGGCCACCCAGCAGGAGGCGGGGGCCAGCTCGGTTTTGTTCTGCATCACCTCGAGGGGCTCTGGTTCGAACTGGTGATAACACTCGTGCTGGATGGCCATGATGGCGGGCCAGTCTGGCGTGCGGATGGTGCGGATCGTGATCATGATGCGGGTCGGGTCCGTACTCAAACCGTGGCAAAAAGGGGTGACAGCATACCCCAGAGAGCACACAAACGAAACCGGGTCACCTGTCAGCGACTCGTCAGCGAACCGGTTCCTTGCTCACGACCTTGACCAGCTGGTAGCGCAAGGAAGGGGCATCGGCCGGCACATCGGCAAGTTGCTCCTTGGTCACTTCCAGCTGGTAGCGGTAGCCCGGCTCGAAGGTGAAGCCTTCGATCTGCTGATAGAAGAGGCTCCAGCTCTCGCCTGGCTGACTACGTACCTGCATGCACTTCATGGGGGCGACGCCGACGCAGTCTGCCAGTTTGTCCTGGATATAGAGGGTTTCGGTGGTCGGGGCGCTCTGGCAGGCGCTGAGCAGGAGGGCGGAGCTGAGGAGCAGGGGAGATTTCATGATGAGTGTCCTTGGCGTAAAAGGGCGCGATTAAACCTGCAAAAGAAAAGGCGGTCAATGACCGCCTTTGTAACAAACCATGACAGATCGGGCTCAGCGCTGGTCGAGGGGCACGAATTCGCGCAGGGGCTGACCGGTGTAGAGCTGACGGGGACGGCCGATCTTCTGATCCGGGTCCGAATGCATCTCGTTCCAGTGGGCAATCCAGCCGATGGTACGGGAGATGGCGAAGATCACGGTGAACATGGACATGGGGATGCCGATGGCCTTCATGATGATGCCGGAGTAGAAGTCCACGTTCGGGTAGAGCTTCTTCTCGATGAAGTAGGGGTCGGACAGCGCGATGCGTTCCAGCTCCATGGCCACGTCCAGCAGCGGATCCTTGATCTGCAGCTCGGTAAGCACCTCGTGGCAGGTTTCACGCATCACGGTGGCACGGGGATCGTGGTTCTTGTAGACCCGGTGACCGAAGCCCATCAGACGGAACGGATCGTTCTTGTCCTTGGCGCGGCCGATGTACTCGGGGATGCGATCCACGGAGCCAATCTCTTCGAGCATCTTGAGGCAGGCTTCGTTGGCACCACCGTGGGCCGGGCCCCACAGGGAGGCGATCCCCGCGGCGATACAGGCAAACGGGTTGGCACCGGAAGAACCGGCCAGACGCACGGTGGAGGTGGAGGCGTTTTGCTCATGGTCCGCATGCAGGGTGAAAATGCGGTCCATGGCGCGCTCGACGATGGGGTTGACCTTGTACTCTTCGGTCGGCACGCCAAACATCATGTGCAGGAAGTTGCCTGCATAGGAGAGGGCGTTGCGCGGCTGCATGAAGGGCTGACCGATGGAGTACTTGTAACACATGGCGGCCAGGGTCGGCATCTTGGAGAGCAGACGGAAGGCACAGATCTCGCGATGCTCCTCGTTGTTGATGTCGAGGGCGTCGTGATAGAAAGCGGACAGCGCGCTGACCACGCCGCACATGACGGCCATGGGGTGGGCGTCGCGGCGGAAGCCGCGGAAGAAGAAGGCGATCTGCTCGTGCACCATGGTGTGGCGGGTGACCAGACGTTCAAATTCCGCATATTGGGTCTTGGTGGGGGCCTCGCCGTACAGCAGGATGTAGCAGACTTCGAGGTAGCTGGCCTGGGTGGCCAACTGGGCGATGGGGTAACCGCGGTGCAGCAAGACACCCTGGTCGCCATCGATGTAGGTGATAGATGATTTGCAAGAACCGGTGGCCATGAAACCGGGGTCGAAGGTGAAATATCCTTGCGTGCCCAGCTTTCTGACATCGATCACATCGGGTCCAACGGTACCGGAGAGGATCGGCAATTCAACCGGCTCTTTTCCGGGCAGATGTAGGGTGGCTATCTTATCAGCCATAGCACGTCTCCTTTGCTCTTTTATAATTTGGTTCCAGCCCTACTTTATTACGACTGTTATGACGCTGGCAAAGGTTCTTACCCGTACCACGGCGGCTGGAGCGCCTTATTTGAACCAGAGAACCATGTCTTTGTCAATTTTGCTGGATGATCATTAATGACTTGTTAAAGCTGTTGTGAGATCTGGTTTACGGTTTTGGATTTTCTGTGTAGCTATTTGATTGTCATTGGTTAAGGCCGCCGATATACTGCGCCACGTGGGTGATGGTCGTCGGTGTTTGAAACGCTTTCGCAAAGCCAGATGTGATATCGAAAATGTTATTTTTGGCTTTCCTGAGTTGTTTTGGTAACAAAAACCTAACAAATGCCACTCCTCGCCCTCAAAGCGTGTGAAAACAATAACTAACGTGCTCAATGGAGCTGAGTGGGCAAAGCCGTGAAAAACAAACAGAGACCTGTAAACCTCGACCTACAGACGATCAGCTTTCCTGTCACCGCCATCGCTTCCATCTTGCATCGTGTCTCAGGGGTCATCACCTTTGTGGCATTGGCCATCTTGCTGTGGATGCTTGGTACTTCACTCGCCTCTCCCGAAGGATTTGAATCGGTCGTTGCCATCATGGACAACTTCCTGGTCAAGTTCGTGCTGTGGGGGATCCTGACCGCGCTGGCTTACCACATCGTGGGCGGTCTGCGGCACCTGGTCATGGACATGGGCTATTGGGAAGAGCTGGAATCCGGTAATCAGAGTGCCCGTGTGGCCTTCGTGATCACCGCGGTTTTGGCGGTATTGGCGGGGGTGCTGGTATGGTAACCAATTCTGCAACTTTCGGGCGCAGCGGTGTTCATGATTACATCCTGATCCGCGCCACCGCCCTCATCATGACGTGCTACGTCCTCTATCTGGTTGGCTTTGTCGCGTTCAACGACATCACCTACGAGGTGTGGACCGGCTTCTTCTCCAACACCTTCACCAAGGTCTTCACCCTGCTGACGCTCGTATGCGTCTTGATCCACGCCTGGATCGGTCTGTGGCAGGTGCTGACCGACTATATCAAGCCGGTCGGACTGCGCGGTGCGCTGCAGTTTGTGCTGGTGGTGGTGCTGTTTGTCTATGTGATGACTGGTTTCGTCGTGCTGTGGGGTGTGTAAGGTGACTATTCCAACTCGTGAATTTGATGCGGTCGTGATCGGTGCCGGTGGCGCAGGTATGCGCGCCGCGCTGCAGATTGCCCAGTCCGGCAAGAGCTGCGCCCTGTTATCCAAGGTTTTCCCGACCCGTTCCCACACGGTCTCCGCCCAGGGCGGGATCACGGTCGCCCTGGGCAATGCCCACGACGACAACTGGCAGTGGCACATGTATGACACCGTCAAGGGCTCCGATTATATCGGTGATCAGGAAGCCATCGAGTACATGTGCAAGACCGGCCCCGAGGCCATCTATGAGCTGGAGAACATGGGCTTGCCTTTCTCCCGCTTTGACAACGGTACCGTCTACCAGCGTCCGTTCGGCGGTCAGTCCAAAAACTTCGGCGGCGAGCAGGCTGCCCGCACCGCGGCGGCAGCCGACCGTACCGGTCACGCCCTGCTGCACACCCTCTATCAACAAAACGTCAAGAACAAGACCACCGTCTTCTCCGAGTGGTATGCCCTGGATCTGGTGAAGAACCAGGATGGCCATATCGTCGGCTGTACCGCCATCGACATGGAGAGCGGCGAGGTCGTCTACTTCAAGGCCAAGGCCACCGTGCTCGCCACCGGCGGCGCCGGTCGCATCTACCAGTCCACCACCAACGCCCACATCAACACCGGTGACGGCGTCGGCATGGCGCTGCGTGCCGGGGTCGGCGTGCAGGACATGGAGTTCTGGCAGTTCCACCCCACCGGTATCGCCGGGGCAGGGGTACTGGTCACCGAAGGTTGCCGTGGTGAAGGCGGCTACCTGCTGAACAAGGACGGCGAGCGCTTCATGGAGCGTTATGCACCAAACGCCAAGGATCTGGCCGGTCGCGACGTGGTGGCCCGTTCCATCATGATCGAGATCCGCGAAGGCCGTGGCTGTGACGGTCCCTGGGGCCCGCACATCAAGCTCAAGCTGGATCATCTGGGCAAAGAGGTGCTGGAATCCCGCCTGCCGGGCATCTGCGAGCTCTCTCGCACCTTCGCCCACGTGGATCCGGTCAAAGAGCCCATCCCCATCATCCCGACCTGCCACTACATGATGGGCGGCGTGCCGACCAGCGTGAACGGCCAGTGCCTGACCCAGGACAAGGATGGCAACGACGTGCCGGTGGTCGGTCTGTTCGCGGTGGGCGAGATCGCCTGCGTCTCCGTGCACGGTGCCAACCGTCTGGGCGGCAACTCCCTGCTGGATCTGGTGGTGTTCGGTCGTGCTGCCGGCATGCACCTGGTGGAGACCCTTGGTTCGATGGAGCACGGTGTGGAAGCCACCGACGCCGACATCGCCAAGGCGCTGGAGCGCTTCAACCGCTGGGAAAACAACCGTGACGGGGAAGACCCGGCACAGATCCGCAAGGACCTGCAGCGCTGCATGCAGAACAACTTCTCCGTGTTCCGGGAAGGGGATGCCATGGCAGAAGGGCTGGCCGAGCTGAAACTCATCCGCGAGCGTCTCAAGAACGCCCGTCTGGACGACACCTCCAAGGAGTTCAATACCCAGCGCATCGAGTGCCTGGAGCTGGACAACCTGATGGAGACCGCCTATGCCACCGCGGTGGCGGCGAACTTCCGTACCGAGAGTCGTGGCGCCCACAGCCGCTTCGACTTCCCGGAGCGTGACGATGAGAGCTGGCTGTGCCACAGCCTCTATCATCCGGACACCGAGTCCATGACCCGTCGCGCTGTCAACATGTCACCCAAGACCCGTGAGGCGTTCCCGCCCAAGGTCCGGACTTACTGATTGCGGAGCCAAGCACAATGAACGTCACATTCTCTGTCTACAGATACAATCCGGACGTTGATAACGTCCCGTATATGAAGGATTATCGTCTTGATATTCCTGAAGGTTCCGACATGATGGTACTCGACGCACTGATCCAGCTCAAGGAGCTGGATCCCACGCTCGCCTTCCGCCGCTCCTGCCGCGAAGGGGTCTGTGGATCTGACGGTCTCAACATGAATGGCAAGAACGGTCTGGCCTGCATCACGCCGCTCTCCGATCTCTTGAAGAAGGGCAGCAAGGTCGTCATTCGACCCTTGCCCGGTCTGCCGGTGATCCGGGATCTGGTGATCGACATGACCCAGTTCTACACCCAGTGGGAGAAGGTCAAACCCTTCCTCATCAACGACGAAAAACTGCCGCCCGTGCGTGAGCACCTGCAATCCCCCGAAGAGCGCGCCAAGCTGGATGGCCTGTACGAGTGCATACTCTGTGCCTGCTGCTCCACCTCTTGCCCCTCCTTCTGGTGGAACCCGGACAAGTTCATCGGTCCGGCCGGCCTGCTCGCCGCCTATCGCTGGCTGGCGGACAGCCGCGACACTGCGGCCAGTGAGCGACTGGGCAACCTGGATGACGCCTTCAGCGTGTTCCGCTGCCACGGCATCATGAACTGCGTGAACGTCTGTCCCAAGGGCTTGAACCCGACCAAGGCCATCGGTCAGATCAAGTCGATGTTGCTCAACCGAGCCGTGTAGTATCGGGGCCAGGGCGCCTTGCGCCGGGCCCGACCTCTGGATAGCCATCCCGCCCCGGGATGGCTATGACCCTACAAGCTGCAGTGCAGCGAACAAGATGTACAAGGGATAGAAATGCATAACGGCGTGATGAAGGCCTGGTTGGAGTCATCTCACCTGGCTGGTGCGAATGCAAGCTACATTGAGGATTTGTACGAATCCTTCCTGGAAAACCCCGACTCCGTTGCCGACGAATGGCGCAGCCTGTTCCAGTCGCTGCCCCAGGTCAACGGACATGCAGTAGAACAACCCCACTCCCAGGTTCGCGACTATTTCCGCCGCCTGGCCAAGGACTCCTCCCGTTACAGCGCTCCCGTCTCCGATCCCCAGGTGGATGCCAAACAGGTTCGCGTACTGCAACTGATCAACGCCTTCCGCTTCCGCGGTCACCAGAACGCCAACCTGGACCCCCTGGGTCTGTGGCAGCGCGAGCCGGTCGCCGAGCTGGATCCGGCCTTCCACAACCTGCAAGGTGCAGACATGGAGGCCACCTTCAATGTGGGCTCCTACGCCATCGGTCGCGAGACCATGGTGCTCTCCGATCTGTATGCCTCGCTGAAGAAAACCTATTGCGGCAGCATCGGCGCCGACTACATGCACCTCACCTCCACCGAGGAGAAGCGCTGGCTGCAAGACAGGCTGGAATCCATCGAAGGGAAGGGCAACTATACCCTCGAAGAGAAGACCCGCTTCCTCGAGAGCCTGACCGCCGCCGAAGGGCTGGAAAAATACCTGGGTGCCAAGTTCCCGGGGGCCAAGCGTTTCTCCCTGGAAGGGGGCGATGCCATGGTGCCCATGCTCAAAGAGCTTATTCGCCGCGCCGGTGAGCAGGGTTGCAAGGAAGCCGTCATCGGTATGGCCCACCGCGGTCGCCTCAACGTGCTCATCAACGTACTGGGCAAGCGCGCTCAGGACCTGTTCGACGAGTTCGCCGGCAAGCACGGCGAATCCTGGGGCACAGGGGATGTGAAGTACCACATGGGCTTCTCCTCCGACTTCGCCACCCCGGGCGGCAACGTCCACCTGGCGCTCGCCTTCAACCCGTCGCACCTCGAGATCGTCAACCCCGTGGTCATCGGCTCCGTGCGTGCCCGTATGGACCGTCGCGGTGACAAGGACGGCTCCAGCGTCCTGCCCATCACCATCCACGGTGACTCCGCCATCGCGGGGCAGGGGGTCGTTGCCGAGACCTTCAACATGTCCCAGACCCGTGCCTATGGCGTGGGCGGGACGGTGCGCATCGTCATCAACAACCAGGTGGGCTTCACCACCTCCTATATCCGTGACCTGCGCTCCACCGAATATTGCACCGACATCGCCAAGGCGGTGCAGGCACCTGTGCTGCACGTCAACGGGGATGACCCGGAAGCCGTGGTACTGGTGACCCAGATTGCCCTGGATTACCGCAACACCTTCAAGCGCGACGTGGTGATCGAGCTGGTCTGCTACCGTCGTCACGGTCACAATGAGGCTGACGAGCCGAGCGCGACCCAGCCCCTGATGTATCAGAAGATCAAGCAGCACCCGACCCCGCGCAAGATCTACGCCGATCAGCTGATCGCCGAAGGAGCCATCGCACCGGAGCTGGCTACCACCCTGGTCAACGACTATCGCGATACCCTGGATCGGGGCGAGCGGGTGAGCAAGGAATGGCGCCCCATGGAGCTGCATTCCGTGGACTGGACCCCTTATCTGGGTCACGACTGGGCCATGGCCTATGACAGCACTGTGCCGATGGATCACCTGAAGGCCCTCGGCGAGCGCATCAGCCAGTATCCGGCCACCCATGTGCTGCAACGCCAGGTCGAGAAGATCTACGAAGACCGTCGCCTGATGGCCGCCGGTGAGAAACTGGTGGACTGGGGCTTTGCCGAGACCCTGGCCTACGCCACCCTGGTGGACAAGGGATCCCGCATTCGCTTTACCGGGGAAGACTCCGGCCGCGGTACCTTCTTCCATCGCCACGCCGTGCTGCACAGCCAGACCGATGCCAGCACCTACACCCCGCTGTGCAACCTGCACGACGAGCAGGGCCCGTTCGAGGTGTACGACTCCGTGCTGACCGAGAACGCGGTACTGGCGTTTGAATATGGCTACGCCAGCGCGGAGCCGGCCGGTCTCACCATCTGGGAAGCCCAGTTCGGTGACTTCGCCA
This sequence comes from Aeromonas sp. PrichA-15, assembly GCF_017939245.1. NCBI lineage: Bacteria > Pseudomonadati > Pseudomonadota > Gammaproteobacteria > Aeromonadales > Aeromonadaceae > Aeromonas > Aeromonas sp. PrichA-15. Next base: position 11,767 of record NZ_JAGKRH010000046.1, read on the forward strand.
ACTGCGCCCAGGTGGTGGTGGACCAGTTCCTCTCCTCCGGCGAGCAGAAGTGGGGCCGGATGTGCGGCCTGACCATGCTGCTGCCCCACGGTTACGAGGGCCAGGGCCCGGAGCACTCCTCTGCCCGTCTGGAGCGTTATCTGCAGATGTGCGCCCAGCACAACATGCAGGTGTGCGTGCCCTCCACCCCGGCGCAGGTGTTCCACATGCTGCGTCGCCAGGTGGTGCGCCCCATGCGCCGTCCGCTCATCGTGATGACGCCCAAATCCCTGCTGCGCCACCCGCTGGCGGTGAGCAAGCTCGAAGAGCTGGCAGAGGGCACCTTCCAGAACGCCATCGGCGAAATCGATGCGCTGGATCCCAAAGGCGTCAAGCGCGTGGTCTTCTGCTCCGGCAAGGTTTACTACGACCTGCTCGATGCCCGTCGCAAGGCCGAGCAGCAGGACGTGGCCCTGGTACGGATCGAGCAGCTCTACCCCTTCCCGGAAGAGGAAGTGCGCGCCATCCTGGCCGATTACAGCCATGTCACCGACTTCGTCTGGTGTCAGGAAGAGCCGCAGAACCAGGGCGCCTGGTACAGCACCCGTCATCACTACGACAGCGTGCTGCCAAGCCATGCCCGTCTGCGTTATGCCGGTCGCCCGGCCTCGGCCTCACCGGCCGTCGGTTACATGTCCGTCCACGCCAAGCAGCAAAAAGCCCTGGTGGAAGACGCCCTTACCCTGGAATGAACGAGTTGTGGATGAGGAGGGCCCGTGTCGGGATCCTCTCTGACCTGGAACAAGCCTGCTGGCCAAGAAGTAACAAGGAACTGATTACATGACTATCGAGATCAAGGTACCGGACCTGCCGGAATCAGTGGCGGATGCCACCATCGCGACCTGGCACAAGAAACCGGGTGATCTGGTTGCCCGTGACGAAGTGCTGGTTGACATCGAAACCGATAAAGTCGTGCTGGAAGTGCCCGCGCCGGAAGCCGGCGTACTGGGCGACATCCTGCAGAGCGAAGGGGCCACCGTGCTCTCCCGCCAGCTGATCGCCATGCTCAAGCCGGCCCCCGTTGCCGGTGAAGCGACCAGCGAAAAGCCGGTGGAAGCCGTGGCCGATGACGCAGCCGATGGCCTGAGCCCTTCCGTGCGCCGCATGGTGGCCGAGCATGACATCGACGTCGCCAAGCTGACCGGCACTGGCAAGGGTGGTCGTGTCACCAAGGAAGACGTGGAAGCCTTCATCAAGAATCTGGGCAAGGCTCCCGTGGCTGCGCCGACTGCTGCCACTCCCGTGGCTGCCGCACCGGTCGCGCCGCTGGCCGGTCGCACCGAGAAGCGTGTGCCCATGACCCGTCTGCGCAAGCGCATCGCCGAGCGTCTGCTGGAGGCCAAGAACACCACCGCCATGCTGACCACTTTCAACGAGATCAACATGGCGCCCATCATGAAGCTGCGCAAGCAGTACGGCGAGATCTTCGAGAAGAAGCACGGCATCAAGCTCGGCTTCATGTCCTTCTATGTGAAGGCCGTGGTCGAATCCCTCAAGCGCTACCCGGAAGTGAACGCGGCGCTGGACGGTGACGACATCGTCTACCACAACTACTTCGACATCAGCATCGCCGTCTCCACCCCCCGTGGTCTGGTGACCCCGGTGCTGCGCGACTGCGACAACATGAGCCTGGCGGACATCGAGAAGGCCATCAAGGATCTGGCCGGCAAGGGCCGTGACGGCAAGCTGACCGTGGATGAACTGACTGGCGGCAACTTCACCATCACCAACGGCGGCGTGTTCGGCTCCCTGATGTCCACCCCCATCATCAACCCGCCCCAGAGCGCCATTCTGGGTATGCACAAGATCCAGGACCGCCCCATGGCCGTCGACGGCAAGGTCGAGATCCTGCCGATGATGTACCTGGCGCTCTCCTACGATCACCGCATCATCGACGGCCGCGAGTCCGTGGGCTTCCTGGTCTCCATCAAGGAGCTCCTGGAAGACCCGACCCGTCTGCTGCTGGATGTCTGAGCAAGCGTGACTGAAAGATAACGAGGGGCCGCCCAGGCCCCCCCATTCACAGGGGATTGAGAAACACGAGCCCCGGACGGAAATACCTACAACACGGATAGAGCATCTATGAATCTGCATGAATATCAGGCAAAACAGCTGTTTGCCGAGTATGGCCTGCCGGTCTCCGAAGGTTATGCCTGTGCCACCCCGCAGGAAGCGGCCGAAGCGGCCGACAAGATTGGCGGCAACACCTGGGTCGTCAAGTGCCAGGTCCACGCCGGTGGCCGCGGCAAGGCGGGCGGCGTCAAGCTGGCCAAGAGCAAGGACGAGATCCGCGCCTTCGCCCAGAACTGGCTCGGCAAGAACCTGGTGACCTATCAGACTGACGCCAATGGTCAGCCGGTTACCAAGATCCTGGTGGAGTCCTGCACCGACATCGCCAAGGAACTGTACCTGGGCGCCGTGGTTGACCGTGGCTCTCGCCGCGTGGTCTTCATGGCTTCCACCGAAGGTGGTGTGGAGATTGAGAAAGTCGCCCACGAAACCCCGGAACTCATTCACAAGGCTGCCATCGATCCCCTGGTAGGCCCGCAGCCTTATCAGGCCCGCGAGCTGGCCTTCAAGCTGGGTCTGGTCGGCGATCAGATCAAGCAGTTCACCAAGATCTTCATGGGCCTGGGCCAGATGTTCCTGGACTGCGACTTCGCCCTGCTGGAGATCAACCCCCTGGTCATCACCGACAAGGGCAACCTGCACTGCCTGGACGGCAAGATCAACATCGACGCCAACGCCCTGTACCGTCAGCCCAAGCTGCGCGAGATGCACGACCCGTCCCAGGATGACCCCCGCGAAGCGCACGCCGCCCAGTGGGAGCTGAACTATGTGGCGCTCGATGGCAACATCGGCTGCATGGTCAACGGCGCGGGCCTGGCCATGGGCACCATGGACATCGTCAACCTGCACGGCGGTTCCCCGGCCAACTTCCTGGACGTCGGCGGCGGCGCCACCAAGGAGCGCGTGACCGAGGCCTTCAAGATCATCCTCTCCGACAGCAAGGTACAAGCCGTGCTGGTCAACATCTTTGGCGGCATCGTGCGCTGCGACATGATCGCGGAAGGCATCATCGGCGCCGTCAAGGAAGTGGGGGTGAAAGTGCCCGTGGTGGTGCGTCTGGAAGGCAACAACGCCGAACTGGGTGCCCGTAAACTGGCCGACAGCGGCCTCAATATCATCGCCGCAACGAGTCTGACTGACGCAGCTCAGCAAGTGGTAAAAGCAGCGGAGGCCAAATAATGAGCGTTCTGATCAACAAAGACACCAAGGTGATCTGCCAGGGCTTTACCGGCGGTCAGGGTACCTTCCACTCCGAACAGGCCATTGCCTACGGTACCCAGATGGTCGGCGGCGTCTCCCCGGGCAAGGGTGGCACCACCCACCTGGGCCTGCCGGTGTTCAACACTGTCCGTGACGCCGTGGAAGCCACCGGCGCCACCGCCTCCGTCATCTATGTACCGGCCCCGTTCTGCAAGGACGCCATCCTGGAAGCCATCGATGCCGGTATCAAGCTCATCGTCACCATCACCGAAGGCATCCCGACCCTGGACATGCTGGACGTCAAGGTGAAGCTGCAGGAAACCGGCGTGCGCATGATCGGCCCCAACTGCCCGGGTGTCATCACCCCGGGTGAGTGCAAGATTGGCATCATGCCGGGCCACATCCACAAGCCGGGCAAGGTGGGCATCGTCTCCCGCTCCGGCACCCTGACCTACGAAGCGGTCAAGCAGACCACGGACGAGGGCTTCGGCCAGTCCACCTGCGTCGGTATCGGTGGCGACCCCATCCCGGGTTCCAACTTCATCGACATCCTGGAGATGTTCCAGAATGACCCGCAGACCGAAGCCATCGTGATGATCGGCGAGATCGGCGGCAACGCCGAGGAAGACGCGGCGGCCTACATCAAGGCCCACGTCACCAAGCCGGTGGTCTCCTACATCGCGGGCGTCACCGCCCCGGCTGGCAAGCGCATGGGTCATGCGGGCGCCATCATCGCCGGTGGCAAAGGCACGGCAGCAGAGAAATTTGCCGCCCTGGAAGATGCCGGCGTGAAAACCGTGCGCTCCCTGGCCGATATCGGCAAGGCCCTGCGTGAAGTGACCGGCTGGTAAGTCAGCCTATTATCTCTAATTGAAAAAGCCGCCCAATGGGCGCAATGCTGTTCACTTAAGAGAATTTGAGTTCCAGTCCACGTAGTATCAGGACAAAAAAGCGAGGGAGGCATGATGCCTCCCTCTTTCTATTGCAAGCCCTGCTGGATAAAGGCTGGAGGAAGATCGACTGGACACAGCCTTGCCCCCTCAACTCAAATCCAATTTATGAATAATCAGTCAAAAAAGTGCTTATCTGAACAGCATTGGCCCAATGGGCGGCTTTTTTATGGCTGACTATCTTAAATAGTAATCGGTGTTCGTGAATGTCAGCTTCGCAAGTTCAGCAGATGAGGATATAACAATCATATCGTCGTTCTTGGTGCTTGGGTGAAACAATGAGGTGGTTTTTTCTGCTGTTTATCATGTTGCTTGTTGTTACCGGCAATGCAGTCATTTTTGATAGTTCATCCTCTACCAGAGTGATTGATTGGATTGCATTTAACCTGTTCCCGTTATCTCTGGTTTTATTCTGGTTTGGCATTTATTTTTCTGATGGCGATAAGCGGGCCCAGCTCTTTGTCATTGGTCATGCGTTGCTGGTCTTTTCTGCCGGCGCCGGTTTTGTGCTTATCGGTACCAATATTGTTTTGGCTGATTCATGTGAAATAATGACATTTAGTGGGAAAGCGAGTGGTCTCCTGTGGATATTTTCAAACTATATGCTGTCGATTGGTTATTGTCGGGAGCTGGGGGTTGGTATCGCTGTGTTCGGAGCTATTATATCTTATCCTAGCGTTAGATTGTTTTTAGGGTTGGTTCAATCACGTTAAAGCTTTTAATGACAAATAATGTATCTTTTAGCGAGGTGATGGTTTATTTTATCACTTCAGATAACTCCCTAACGAAGATGCCAACTTATTGGCTGCATTTATTAGGGAGTATATTTTGCGTGTCAGAGCTCGTTTCGTTCTTCGACCATAGAGACTTATGATTAGTTTTTACTTGCTGCGGATTGTAAGGGCGTCGTGGACTTATTCAGTTGTTTTGCTTTTCTTTTGTCTCTAACCCAAATAACTGAACCATTTGTCTTTTTCATCTCGAAGAGATCGATGGACTGGAATAGATCGCTCAGTTTTCTAAATCCGTAGTTTCGTTGATCAAATGAAGCATGGTTTGAAATGTGGTTGCCAATCTCGCCAAGCATGGCCCAGCCATCATCTTCGCCAATAGCATCTATTGCTTGCCTGAGTAAATTGATGAGTTTTGTGTCCCCCTTTATATTTTTACTTTGTTTTTGAATGGGTTGTTCCAGAGCCGGTTCTGCATCAAGATATAGAAATCGAGAGCAACTATTGACGAATGGTAATGGTGCTTTTCGCTCTCCAAATCCGATGACGAATTTTCCATCAGCAAGTGTTCTAAATAACTGATCCCAATAGTGCTACACCTTCGCTGTACCATAGCCATTCCCCGGGAAAGGAGACACGGTATCCATGAAGTGTTTCACTCGGGCCAGCAGGCTGGCCATTCCTCTGCATTGATGATTGCGCGTGATGGTTTCATGTAACTTGTGCCACAGCCGTTCGATGTGATTAACCCAAGGGCTGTAAACTGGCTGGAACACCAGGCAGAACTTGGGGTTCTTCTTCAACCATCGCTCGGTCTGTTTGCTTTTGTGAATGATGTAGTTATCGAGGATCAGTGTGATGGTTTTGGCTCGTCGGTAGTGGCGACGCAGCTTTTCCAGCATGGCGATAAACAGCGATGAGTTTTTCTTTATCCCGCTGACGTAAAGTACTCTTCCATTGCCTGCATGGAGAACGCCTGCCAGGTAATGTTTGGCGTTCTTTCCAGGTGTGACAACCCGCTTTTGCTGCGCTCTGAACATCCAGTCGGCCCCTAATTTGGGATTAAGGTCTATATCGACTTCATCCTCATAAAACACCGGATTATCTGCATCACAGCGGGCCAGTGCCGCGTCGATATTAGCCATTTTCTCCTGATAGGCAGGGTCTTTTATCCGCAAGGTCGGCACGGGCCTTCGCCAGACAATGCCCATACGCGGTAACCATCGGCGGAGCGTGGAGGCTGCCATATTGAGCCCCATTAACCGATTGATTTTGATAGCCAATAGTTCGGTACACCAACGGCTGCGCTGATAACCAAAATCTTGCGGAGAAAACTGCATGAGCAGCACCAGTAAGGTGACAATCTTGGCGACAGGTAAGATCGGGGCACGGCCAGCCGGTAAGGCTTCTAACGCCCCCACACCTTCATCCCGATACCACCGAAGCCAACGGCCGATGGTCGAGCGAGCAGCGCCGGTAAGGTGATGAACATCAGTGATCGTGCGTCCTTCATGTAACAGCAAGATGGCCATCAAGCGACGAGCATGCCCTTTATCACGCGTGGCATGGATGATTTTGTGAATGCGGCGCCGTTGTGGTCGTGGCAGGGGTGGTAGGATAGGCATCAACTCAGTCCTTTTGGTGTGGCTTGTTTTGTTTCGCGCCTAATGAGATCGCACAAACTGGACTGAGTTCCCTTCCTCCTGTGATCTACTATTCGGAACAGCTATTTAACCCAAGGGCTGTAAACTGGCTGGAACACCAGGCAGAACTTGGGATTCTTCTTCAACCATCGCTCGGTCTGTTTGCTTTTGTGAATGATGTAGTTATCGAGGATCAACGTGATGGTTTTGGCTCGTCGGTAGTGGTGGCGCAG
>NZ_JAGKRH010000342.1:0-316 GCF_017939245.1 Aeromonas sp. PrichA-15
CCCCATTCGGAAATCCGTGAGTCGTAATGTCTCTTACCGACTGCTCACGGCTTATCGCAGGTTAGTACGTCCTTCATCGCCTCTGACTGCCAAGGCATCCACCATGTACGCTTAGTCACTTAACCATACAACCCCAAGAAGTGTCGTCGAAACGACGCGACTTGTTGCTCTACAACAAGGACCAAATAAAATTTGGTTTTCGCCAAGAAGTTTCCAAAGCACTTGTAACAAATGTTTGAGAACTACTTTTTAAATCAGCTTTCCAGATTGTTAAAGAGCATGTTTGCAACGGTCAGTGACCGAAGAAAACAGACAT
>NZ_JAGKRH010000343.1:0-533 GCF_017939245.1 Aeromonas sp. PrichA-15
CCTTCGGGAGGGCGTTTACCACGGTGTGATTCATGACTGGGGTGAAGTCGTAACAAGGTAACCCTAGGGGAACCTGGGGTTGGATCACCTCCTTACCTTAATGATGACGAAGTTGTTGAGTGTTCACACAGATTGCCTTGATTCAAGTTTAGAGACAGTACACGAAGTGGGTCTGTAGCTCAGGTGGTTAGAGCGCACCCCTGATAAGGGTGAGGTCGGTGGTTCGAGTCCACTCAGACCCACCACTTCGATTACGGGGCTATAGCTCAGCTGGGAGAGCGCCTGCTTTGCACGCAGGAGGTCTGCGGTTCGATCCCGCATAGCTCCACCATATCGTACTGTATTTGTCAGAAGACAAAGCCATGAGTTGAACATCTCGTTCAATGTATGCCTTTGACTTCTTTACGAAGTTTGCTCTTTAACAATCTGGAAAGCTGATTTAAAAAGTAGTTCTCAAACATTTGTTACAAGTGCTTTGGAAACTTCTTGGCGAAAACCAAATTTTATTTGGTCCTTGTTGTACGACAACAAGC
>NZ_JAGKRH010000047.1:0-1229 GCF_017939245.1 Aeromonas sp. PrichA-15
GTGTGCTAACGCCAGGAATCGCATGCGTTTCCTGGCGTTGGTTTCTGCCTTGGCGAGGGCCAAGAAATCGATTGGATCGGACATACTGAGTACAGTGAAACCAGAATAGAGCAATTAGATCACATCTTTAATCTGATTGGTATTACACGAAAAAAAAAGCGCACAAAATGTGCGCCATTTCGATGAATGGTTGGTAGCCGCAGCGTTTCCTTAGCCCCAGGGTTCGGAAACCGACTTTTTTGTCGAACTACCATCAGGTAACCAGCTACCTGACTGCCCAAAGCAGAAGGCCAATTACTGGCTGATGCCCCCTACAGATGCTCTTGCAGCGTCACAATCCTACCAAAGTTGATTAAAGACAGCAAAGATGCGGTTCCCTCATTTAGCGCGAAAAATATGCCGCCAGAGGGCCGCAATAAAGCGCCGAGCTTGTCATGGTGTGATCATTCATCAGCAGCACTTTGGGATTTTAGAGCCGCGTACAAAGCGGTCTTGCTCACCTTGAGCCGGCTGGCAGCCTCTCTCACATTCAAACCGTTAGCGATATGTTTACGGGCCAACAGCAACTTGTCGGTGGTGACGACAGGTTTACGTCCCCCTTTGCGCCCACGAGCTGCGGCGGCGGTTAATCCTGCTTTGGTGCGTTCGCGGATTAGATCGCGCTCGAACTGTCCCAGGGCGCCAAAGACATGAAAGATGAGCCGCCCGCTGGGCGTCGTGGTATCAATTGTTTCCGTTAGTGACCTAAAGCCAATGCCACGCGCTTCCAATCCGCCGATTGTTTCTATCAGATGGGGAAGCGAACGACCAAGTCGATCAAGTCGCCAGACAACTAACACGTCGCCGTCGCGTAAATAGTTCAGAGCTGCGGTCAGACCGGGGCGCTCGGCTTTAGCACCAGACACCGTGTCCTCAAAAATGCGTTCGCAGCCAGCTTGCTGCAACGCATCAGTCTGTAGGCTTGAGTTCTGTTCCGTAGTCGACACCCGAGCGTAACCGATAAGAGCCATTGTGCATCTCCCCTTGTCCGTCTTTCCGTCCGTTTATCTTATTGTCCCAAAACTCATGGAGCAAGCATATTGCCGGTATCTATTCACCAGGACGGGGTTGACGGCATCAGTTCTGCCGGGATGGGATAATCTGTCTTCTCGATGCACGCCCTGACCACGGCCCTCAACCACTCCTGTGGGCAGCGGCCCAATCGCTTGCCGGTCTCCACCAACGACAGG